>JBJMGZ010000231.1:0-14416 GCA_045807605.1 Thermoanaerobaculia bacterium
GAATTGTAGGGCTGCCGGCTTGTCCGGATGAATGGGCGGAACGCCGGCAATTGTGGTCCTCCTGCAAGAAGGCCGGGCCTTCGGCGCAGTATCGTGAGGATGCCGCCGGGACGCCAGCGGTCCCAGGGAAAGCGCGCCACGCGTAGGGTATTGGCGATCCAGCAATTCAGGCGTGACGGAGCACTAGTCGCCTACCGGATGGCGGCTGAGCCGGCAGAACATCGATCACGCCGAGGCCGCGGACCAACCGGGCGAGGGAGATCGCCCGCAACCAGCGCTCCGAAGTGGTGATCCACCGGCGCGACGGAAAGATCAGGGATTCCGACTCGTACGGCAACGATCCGAATCCGCCGCGGGACCGGAAGCATTAGCCAGCGCCTTCCCGGCGAGTCACGCCGCAAAGTGACGAGCGCGTTCGGGCCGCGTCCCCGTAGTGCCGCAACAGCGCCTCACCGCCGGGCGAATCCATTCCGCCCGGCCGGGAAGGCTTGCCGGGGGAAGCGCGAGCTTTCCGGAGGGCCGGGAATCCCTTTCCTGCCGGCATGCAGCCTTTCCCGGTCAGCGGAGAACCGTTTCGGACGGCCGCGAGATCCTTCCCGGTCCGTAGGAAAGCTTGCCGGATGGCCGGGAATCCTTTCCCGAGGACCGGGAATCCTTTCCCGACGGCCGGGCAGACCTTCCCGGTCAGCAGGGAAGGTTTCCCGACGGCCGGGAGACCTTTCCCGGCCTGCGGGGAAGCTTCCCGGACCATCCGGAATCCTTTCCCGAGGACCGGGGAAGGCTTCCCGACGGTCAGGCAGGCCTTCCCGGTGAGCGGGAAGCTCTTCCGGACGGGCGACGATCCTTTCCCGGTCCTCGGGAATCCGTTCCCGACGGTCGGGAATCCTTTCCCGACGAGCGGGGAAACCTTCTGGACGGTCGGGAATCCTTTTCCGATGAGCGGGGAAGCCTTCCGGACGGTCGGGAATCCTTTCTCGATGAGCGGGGAAACCTTCCGGATGGTCGGGAAAGCTTTTCCGACCGTCCGGAGACCTTTCCGGATGACCGGGAATCCTTTCCCGATCGTCCAAAATCCTTTCCCGATGATCGGGAAACCCTTCCCGACCGTCCGGAATGTCTTCCCGATGGTCGAAAAAGCCTTCCCGACCGTCCGGAATCCTTTCCCGACGACCGAGAATCCTTTCCCGACCGTCCGGAGAGCCTTCCGGATGACCGGGAAGCCTTTCCCGACCGTCCAGAATCCTCTCCCGATGATCGGAAAGCCTTTCCCGTCCGTCCGGAATGCCTGCCCGATGATCGGGAAGCCCTTCCCGACCGTCCGGAATCCTTTCCCGGTGACCGAAAAGCCTTTCCCGATCGTCCGGAAAGCTTCCCCGCCGACCGAAAAACCTTTCCCGACCGTCCGGAAAGCTCATCCGCTGACCCTGGAAGCCCGCCCGACCGTCCGCTGGCGCTCGACGGCAGGGCGCCCGCTTCCGTATGCTTCCTCCAGGAGGACACCATGACACGGAAGGAGTACGAAGAGCGCCGGAGTGCGTTCGAGGAGCAGCACCGCGCGGACGTCGCCCTGATGAACGCAGCCCAGGAGGCCCGCATTCGATCTCTCGACAGGCTCTGGCAGGAGGCGCTCGCCCGGGAACGGGCCGCCGCCGCCCCGGAGGTTTCCAGGGTCCCGGTCGAGCCCACCCCGGAATCCAGGCCGATGCGCCCGCGCTACTCCGTGGCGAACGACCTGGATCATGCCCTCCCCGGGCTCCCCGAGGTCTTCGACCGGAAGGACATCGTCCGCGCCCTGGGCTACGAGCCGCCCCGCACGACGCTCTACAACGCGCTCGACCGGCTCCAGCAGGAGGGCGATATCGCCATCGAGACCTACAGCGAAGGAGGCAGAACGGTCCGCTACCGGAAGCTCCGCGCCACCGGTTGAGGAGAACGACCAAAAGGACCTAAAGGACTCAAAGGACAGGAGCTCCCCGTCCTTTAAGTCCTTACGTCCTTTTGGTCCCTTGTCCTTTTAATCCCGCCGCAAAGCCACGAGCGGGTCCATCTGGCTCGCGCGGTGGGCGGGGATGACGCTCGCGAGGAGCGCCACGGCCGCGAGCACGGCCGGGGCGAGCACGAAGGTGACCGGGTCGGTGGCGCTGCCGCCGGCCAGGAGGCCCGCGATCTGGCCGCCGAGGATGCGGGCCAGGGCGAAGGCTCCGGCGACTCCGATCGCCACGCCGAGGAGCACCGCCAGGAAGCCCTGCCGCACCACCATGCCGAGGACGTTCCTGGCCGACGCGCCCAGCGCCATGCGCACGCCGATCTCCCGCGTGCGCTGCGTCACGAGATAGGAGAGCACGCCGTAGATCCCAACGCCGGCCAGGAGCAGCGCCAGCACGGCGAGGCCGCCGAGGAGCAGGGCCGCGAAGCGCTGCCGGCCCAGGGACCGCGAGACGATCTCCTCCATCAGGCGGACGTCGTTGACCGGCTGCGTCGCGTCCACGGCCCAGATCTCCTTCTGCACCGAGGCGGCCAGGTTGGGCACTTCCCTCTCGGACTTCACCACCAGGTTCACCGGCGCCAGGCGGAGGACCATGCCGAGCACCTGCGCCGGCGTCTGCTCCAACGGCACGTAGACGATCGGCGGCGCCTCCTCTTCGAGGCCCACTTCGCGCACGTCGGGCACGATGCCCACGATCTCCCGCGGACCCGGATCGCCCAGCTCGGGGACGAACGGCGGACCGATGTGGATGCGCTGCCCGAGCGGGTTCTCGTTCTTCCAGAACTGCCGGGCCGCGGCCTCGTTGACGAGCGCCACCAGCGGCGCGCCATAGGAGTCGCGGCTGGTGAAGGCGCGCCCGCGGGCGATCTTGATCCCGAACGCGTCGAAGTATCCGGCCGTGGAGGGCCGGTACTGCCCGAAGCCGATGCCGGGCGAGCTCTGGCTCGTGCCGCCGGTGTACTTGCCCTGGATGGTGAACGGCAGGTCCGCTCCCCCTTCGAGGGGCAGGAACATGGCGACCGACGCCCTCTTCACCCCGGGCAGGCTCTCCACCCGCTCCACCACGTCGCGGCTGAAGGCCTGGAGGGTGTCCGGCTTGCCGTAGCGGCCCTCCGGAAGCGAGAGCTTCAGGGTGAGGACGTTTTCGGGATCGAACCCGGGATCGGTCCGCACCACGCCCGTGAAGCTCTTGACCAGGAGCACGGCGCCGGTGAGCGGGATCAGCGCGAGGGCCACCTGGCCGACGACCAGAATGCGCCGCATGAGATTGCCGCGGGCGCCGCCGGTCGAGCGCGTCGAGCCCTCCTTGAGCGGCTCGTTGAGGTCGACCCGCGCCGCCTGCGCCGCCGGGACCAGGCCGAAGAGCAGGCCGGCCAGGAGCGCCAGGCCGAACGTGAAGAGCAGGACCGGGACGTCGATGCCGATGGGCGTCAGCCGCTCGATCTCCGGCGGGCTCAGGGCGAGCAGCGGCTTCAGGATCCAGCTCCCCACCGCCAGGCCGAGCAGGCCGCCGGTGACGGAGAGCAGCAGGCTCTCGGTCAGGAGTTGGCGCACGATCTGCGACGAGCGGGCGCCGAGGATGGTGCGGATGGCGACCTCGCGCTGCCGTCCGGTCGCCCGGGCGAGCTGCAGGTTGGCGAGGTTCACGCAGGCGATGAGGAGCACGAAGGCCACGGCGCCGAGCAGGATGAGGAGCACCGGCCGCAACTGGCCGTACAGCCGGTCGCGCAGGGTGCGCAGGGCGAGCGTCTCGTCCGCGGAGCCGAAATCCTGGTGGGAGGCCATGAACTGCTTGCCGACCAGCTCCCCGGCGGCGGCGGCCTTCTCGAGGCTCACGCCTTCCTTGAGCCGGCCCACCACCTCGAAATAGTGGCCCTTCTCCTGGCTGCTGCGGTCCATCTGGAAGGGCGTCCAGAGCTCGGCCTTGGCGGGGTACTTGAACCATGCGGGCGCGACGCCGACGACGGTGTAGGCCTCGCCGTTGAGCTGCAGGGTCCTGCCGACGATGGCGCGGTCGGCGTTGAAGCGGCGCGTCCAGAGGCCGTGGCTGAGGACGGCGACCTTGGCGGCGCCGGGACGGTCCTCCTCGGGCCGGAAGCCGCGGCCGAGGGCCGGCCTGGCGCCGAACACGCCGAAGAACTCGTGCGTGACGCGGGAGCCGACCAGGCGCTCGGGCGTGCCGTCGCCGGCCATGTTGAACCCGGAGCCGAGGTTGTCGAACGCGGTCACCCCTTCGAACAGGTCGCGGGTGTTCTCCTGCCAGTAGGTGAACTTCGGGATCGAGGTGGACCCCGACAGGCCGCCCTCCTTGAAGCCGCGCATGAGCTGGACCAGCTCGTCCTGCTCGGGGAAGGGCAGCGGCTGGATGAGCATGCCGTTGACGATGCTGAAGATGGCGGTATTGGCGCCGATCGCGAGAGTCAGGGTGATCAGGGCGACGGCGGTGAAGCCCGGCGTCTTGGCGAGCATCCGGACGGCGTATTTGAGGTCTTTCCAGAGCAGGTTCATGCATGCATCTCCCTCTCGTTGCCCACATTACGAGGGAGGCGGCGGGGATGTTTCGGGCTTGCCGGTGAACGTCCCTTCAACCCTGTTTCCGGGCGCGCTCCAGGTTCAGCTCCAGGAGCTTCGCCAGGATCTCCTCGTCGGTGATGGCCGGGCTCCAGCCGTAGGCGGCAAAGACCGCCTCGTCGAGCTTGCGGTGGGCGAGGTCCACCCAGGCGGGACGCTGGTTGTAGAGGTTCGTGAGGGTGCGCTGGCGGAGCTGCTCGGCCGCGTCGTCGTCCCTGGGGACCAGCCGGGGAAAGCGGACGGTGCCGATCCCCCGCTCGTCGGGATCGTGGACATAGCGAGCCCACGGGCCGCCGGCGGAGCCCGGGAACTCCAGGACCTCCTCGCGTGTCCATTCCGGCGGGTTCAGCCAGCGGTTGCGGAGGTCGTCCAGCTCCTTGGCCGCGGCGGCGATGGTCGCCTGCTGGTCCGGCGTGGGCACGGGGAACGGAAAGGTTTCGAAGCAGGTGGTGGGGTTGTAGGTCACGTCGTTCCCGATCCCGTGCCAGCCGCAAGTCGCCAGAGTCCATGCCTGGTGCAGGCGGGAGTGGAGGACGCCGAAGCTGTAGTCATCATCCAGGGCGATGGCGATGACCTTTGAGTCAGGCAGGATCACCGTATCGAGCCACACGAACACCCGGTGCTTCGCGATGCGCGGCGTGCCGATGTAACGAGGCTTGCCGTATGCCGCCTGCCGGAACTCGACGATGGTCCTGCCGAGCAACCACCAGAGCTTTGCCCGACGCGGCTCATTGTTGCGCAGCCGCGATTCCTTGACATGCTCTACGAGATGCTCGAAGGGCGCCTGATAGAGCGCCGCCTTGGCTTCGGAGGTCTCCGACCCGAAGTCGATGATCCAGCGGTTCGAGTTGAGCCGTACCAGATCGCTGCCGTTTCGAAAGGGTCGCAAGACGTCGCTGTTCGGCCTTCCGTGGGGGTTGACCTCTCGCAGGAGCCTGATGGCGAGATCGTCCCCGATGTCGAAGTCGCCTACCTTGGTCGTCCCCATGAAGCAGAGGTCCGCGTTTGTCGCGAGCCGCCGGCCATCGAGGAGATCGGAGGCCGAGAGAGTGGGACCGATGAAATCGACCTCCCGGCCGTCGAGAAGATAGGGTGGGGACGTGCTCGGCGGTCCGAAGCCGACCATGCTGATCCGGACGGCCGCTCCATCCAGGACCCAGTCCTGGTCGGAGACGGCAAAGAAAATCTCCCCGGCCGCCAGGATCCGCTCCAGCACTCTTCTCGATCCCACCTGTCTGATACTGCTGGTTGCAAGAAGGCCGGCGCGGGAGCACCTCCCTTCTTGGATCTGCCTGTTGGCCTTCTCGAACCAGTAACAGGCGAGATCGGATGATGCGGGCAGCCTGTCCTCGTAGAGCTTCCAGAGCGCCTCGGCATATTCCGACCCCAGCACGGACCGCATCAGCTTGTTGCCCAGAAACGGTGGGTTCCCCACGATGAAGTCCACCTTGGGCCACTCCGGCTCCCTCGGATTCTCCGGATCGGAGAGGTCGAGGATCGCGTCCTTGCACTCGAACGTGTCCATGGGCCGCAGCACCGGGTCTTCCGGCTCTCCGAAGCCGTTGTGCTTGATCCACTGGAGATAGCCGATCCAGACGCTCATCTGCGCCAGCTCGAAGGCGTAGGGGTTGATCTCGATGCCATGGAGCTGCCACGGGCCGACGTGCGGGATGAACGCGGGGAAGCCGCGCTCCATGGCGTGGATGATGACCTCCTTCTCGAGGTCCTTGAGCTTCTGGAGCGCCACGTAGAGGAAGTTGCCCGAGCCGCAGGCAGGGTCGAGCACCCGGACCTGCCCCAGGCGCTCCCAGAACCGGCGGAGCAGGAGGTCGGCCTCGAGACGGGCCTTCTTGAGCGCAGGCCCCTGAAGAGGGAGCTTCTCCTTGCCCGTGGGCGCCTTCCTGCCCGTGGCGAGGAGGTTCTCGACGAGCCGCCGGACCTCGCTCCACTCCCGCCGGAGAGGCTGCATCACGACCGGCTCGACCAGCGTTTCGATGTCCTCGCGGCTGGTGTAGTGGGCGCCGAGCTGCGAGCGGCTGTCGGGATCCAGGCCGCGCTCGAAGAGCGTGCCGAAGACGGACGGGTCGACGGCGCTCCAGTCGAGCTTGGCGGCCTCGGTGATGCTCTCCAGCTCCGGCACCGTGAGGGTGAGGACCGGGGTCTCGTTGAACAGGTTGCCGTTGAAGTGGCGGATGCGGTCCAGGGCACAGTAGTCGCCGACGGCCATGGCCTGGAACAGCTCGGTCGTGAAGCGGCGGAAGAGCTCCGGCTTGCGCCGGCTCTGGCGGACCAGCCGCGAGAAGAGCTCGGCCGGGAGCAGGCCGACGTCCTCGGCGAACAGGGCGAACACGATGCGGTCGAGGAAGCGGGCGACCTCGTGCGGATCGAGGCCGCGGCTCCGGAGGCTCGTGGCGATCGCGGCCACGCGGCTGGCCGCTTCCTGGGTAATGGCCTCGCTCGTGACGCCGGGCTTGAGCTTGGCGGGGCTGTCGAAGACCGCCCGCAGGACGTCGAGGTTGGCGGGCTCGGCCAGCTCCGCGAGCGGGATGTCGTGGATCTCGGTCCGGGTGCCGGTGAAGTTGGTGTGGACCACGATGCGGTCCATGTCGCAGACGACCAGGAGCGGCGGGTTTTCGAGGGCCTCCCGGTACTTGAGGAGCTGGTCGTAGGCGGCGTCGAGGTCCTTGTGGAGCCCCTTGTACTCCCAGCCGAAGAAGCCGCGCTTCCAGACGTCGGCCCAACCGCCGCCGCCGCCGTGCTTGGCGGCGCCCTTCTCGAAGGTGAACCATTCTCCCTTGGGATCGGCCGCGGCGGGCTTGGGATGGCCGAGGACTTCGCACAGATCGAGGAAGTGCTGCTGCGACGCGGAGCGCTCGCTCAGGGAGACCTGGGACCACTTCTGGATGAATTCGAGGATGTTCATCGGCACGGCGGGAAATATATGCTCGAATGGCTCCGGATGGAGGACGCGATCGCCATCGAGACCTACACGAAGCGCCTCGCTCCCTTGCTCGCCGCCCTCGCGCTCCTGGCCTGCGGCAAGCCATCCCCTCGCCCGGTCCTCTTCATCGGCCTGGACGGTGCCGACTGGCAGCTCCTGGACCAGTACATGAAGGAAGGCGTGATGCCGAACCTCGCCGCGCTGGCCCGCGAGGGGCGGACGGGCGTGCTCACCACGATCCAGCCTCCTCTCTCGCCGCTGGTCTGGACGACCATGATGACCGGGGCGAGCCCCCTGGAGCACGGCATCCTCGATTTCACCCGGATCGGTCAGACCGGCGCCGAGGAGCCGATCACCCGCGAGGAGCGGCGCGTGCCCGCAATCTGGAACCTGGCCGGCCTGAAGGGCAAGAGAGTGGCCGTGTTCGGGATGTGGGCCACCTGGCCCGCCGAGCCGGTGAAGGGCTTGATGGTGGCGGACCGTTTCTTCTCCTTCACCTCGCGGGAGAGCCAGCCGCCGCCGGGAATCGTCCATCCGTCGGAGCGCGAGGCCTGGGCGAGGGAGACTTTGCAGAGGATCGAGCGGGAGACGGGCTACGACGCCTTGAAGCCCTATTTCCCCGGCCTGGAGCGCGCCGGGTACGACCGGCTCGCGGAGCGGCCCGATCCCTACGGCCATCCGGTGAGCGCGCTGCGGCGGATCCTGATCGAGACCCGCGCCTACGACGCCCTGGCGCGCTCGTGGCTCGCGGAGCAGACTCCGGACCTCACGATCCTCTACTTCCAGGGGACCGACACGATCGGCCATATCTTCGCGCCGCTCTCCGACCGCCGCGTGCCCGAGCTCTACTTCGCCGAGGTGGACCGGCTGCTCGGCGAGTACCGGAAGTGGGCCGGGGAGCATGGAGCCGTGCTGATGCTCGCCTCCGATCACGGATTCCTCTGGGGCGAGGGCCAGCCTTCCGGGCCAGTGACTGCCGCAACGGCGGGGCGGTGGCATCGGGACGAGGGGATCTATCTGCTCTGGGGTCCGGGGATCGGGACGGGCGAGAGGCTGACAGGCAGAGTGGATCAGGTCTGCTCCACCCTCCTCGCCCTGCTGGGGCTGCCGCCCGGCAAGAGGATCGCCGGCCCTCCCCTGCCGGGCGCGCCGGAGCTTCAAGGCGAGCCCGTGGACTATCAGGCGCAGTGGCGTCCCGCTCCGGTCCCAAGGATCGAAACGGCGTCCGGAGAGGAGGAGGTGGCGAAGCTGCGCGCCCTGGGGTACCTGGAATCTGCCGGCCGAGCTGCTCCCAGGGGCGAGACCCGCACCGCCGCTTCCTACAACAACCAGGGATTGCTGCTGCGCCAGGAAGGCCGGACCGACCAGGCCGTCCGCGCCTTCGAGCGCGCCCTGGAGATCGGGCCCGGCTCGGCCTCGGCGCTCTGGAACCTGAGCGATCTCCTTTCCGCCACGGACCCCGGCCGCTCCGACGAGCTCCTCGTCCGCGCCCTGGCGGCGGGCCTTTCCGATGGACCGCAACGGGTGCTGGAGCGGGCCCGGATGAGACCCGGATTGCTCGACCGGGCGATCGCGGTCCGGCCGGCCGAGCCGAAGCTCCGGCTCGCCCGCGGCCAGGCTCGCTTCGAGCGCCGGGAGTGCGCCGCGGCCCTGGCCGACTTCGAGGAGGCCGCCCGTCTCTCCCCCGCCGAGCCGCTCGCCCATCTCGCCCAGAATGGCGCGGGGATCGCCCGTCTCTGCCTGGGAGATCCCGAAGGCGCGGCCCGGGCGTTCCGCCGCTCGCTGGAGATCGATCCGGGGCAGACGGAGATCCGGCAGGCGTTGAGCAGGTTGCCAACCGGGGCGCCATGAATGTCGCCCCTACAAGCGAGATCGATGTTGTAGGGGCGTGATTCATCACGCCCGGGGGCCGGTGGTATGGGCGCGCGGGGGATTGCATATACTTGGCGAAATGCCTGGTCCCGAGCTTCCCTCGACCTACGACGCGTGGCTGGTCACCGTCTCGATCCTCGTCGCCGTGCTCGCGTCGTATGCGGCGCTCGACCTCAGCGCGCGCATCTCCGCCGCGCCGCGCGGCTGGGGCCGCGCCGGCTGGATCCTCGGCGGGGCCATTGCGATGGGCTGCGGCATCTGGAGCATGCATTTCATCGCCATGCTCGCGCTGCGGCTGCCGGTGCCGATCCGGTACGACGTGACCCTGACGGTGCTCTCGCTCATCGTCGCGATCGTCGCCGCGGGGCTTGCGCTCCTCCTTGCCAGCCGTGCGTCGATGTCGGCGGCGGTCGTGGCGGCGGGCGGGATCTGCATGGGCGTGGCGATTGCGGGCATGCACTACACGGGCATGGCGGCGATGGTGTCGCCGGTTGCCGTTCACTACCACCCGGGCCTCTGGTGGCTGTCGATTGCCATCGCGGTGGCGGCGTCGTGCGCCGCGCTCGTGCTCGCGTTCCGCTTCAAGCACCACGGAGGGCTGTGGGTGGCGCCTCGCGCCGCGGCCGCGGTCATCATGGGCGCGGCGATTTCCGGAATGCACTACACGGGCATGGCCGCCGCGCATTTCACCCGCGGGCCCGAGGCGACCGTCGGCGGCGTGCTCGCCACCCGCGATCTTGCGGTCGGCGTCCTGTTCGGCGCGCTCCTGATCCTCGGCTTGACGTTCCTCGGTGGGGCGGTCACCGTCCGGCAGGAGCGACTGCAGGCCCGACAGCGGCAGATGACCGAGGACATGCTCCGTCATGCCGCGGTGGCGCTCTCGGAAACAGGCGAACGGTTCTTCCCGGCGGTGGTGCGCGAGCTGGTGCGAACCCTCGATGCGGAGTTTGCCGTGATCGGAGAGCTGCTCACCGACCGGGCTGCCGTCCGGGCGCTTGCCACATCGAGACATGGCGTCATGGTGGATGACCTTGAATACGCGCTCGCGGGCACACCGTCGGAACGCGTCCTGGCGGAAGGACTGTTCGCGTGCGCGTCGGGCATCCGCGCTCTCTTTCCGGCGGATTCGTCGCTGGCGTGGAACGCGGAAGGCTACGTCGGCACGCCGCTCATCGGAGCCGACGGCACACCGATCGGCGTGATGGCGGTGGTCACCCCGGCGCCGATCGCCGACGTGGCGCAGGCGCGGGCCCTGCTGCAGATCTTCGCCTCGCGCGTCTCCGGCGAGATGCAGCGCGCGGTGACCGAGCGGGAGCTGCGCCGCAGCGAGCAGGCGCTTTTCCAATCGCAGAAGCTCGAGGCGATCGATCGGCTGGCGGGCGGCATCGCCCACGACTTCAACAACCTGCTCCTCATCATCCTGGGACACGCCGAGAACGTCAGCGAGCGCGTCAAGGAGGACGAGGCGGCGGCCGCGCACATGCGCAAGCTCATCGGCGCCACGCACCGCGCAGCGGCGCTCACGCGGCGGCTGCTCGCGTTCAGCCGGCGACAGGTGCTGCAGCCGGTCGTCGTGCAGGTCAATGATGCGGTGCGCAATCTCGAAGCGCTGCTGCCCAAGGCCGTCAGTCGCAGGGTCAGCGAGTCGCTGCGGCTGGCCGACGGCCTGCCGGACGTCATGGTCGATCCCGTACAGCTCGATCAGGTGCTGTTGAACCTGGTGCTCAACGCGCGGGACGCGATGCCGGATGGCGGCACCCTCACGATCGCGACCCATGCCGAGGACAACCAGGTCGTCCTCACCGTGTCGGATTCAGGCGTCGGCATGGATCCCGAGACACGCGCGCGGATCTTCGAGCCGTTCTTCACGACCAAGGGACTCGCCGGCACCGGGCTCGGCCTGCCCACCGTCTACGGGATCGTGAAGCAGAGCGGCGGCACGGTGACCTGCGACAGCGTTCCTGGCCGCGGCACGACGTTCCGCGTCTTCCTGCCGGCGGTTGGTTCTTCCTCCGTCTACAAGGTTGCGAATGCCTGAGCGGCGTTGGGCAGGCTCCCCGGTTGAGCGCCTGTGCTAGATTTCCCTCAGTTCTTTCTGGGACAGGAGACCTGCGTATGAACGCATTGCGTCACCCCGTCGTGCTGCTCTTCCTCTTCCTGGCTGCCCTTTCGGCCCCGATACCAGCCTCGGCCCAGACCACCGGCGGCATTCTCGGCCGCGTGACCGATGCGGACGGCGGCGTGCTGCCGGGCGTGACCGTCGAGGCGCGGAGCTCGAACCTCCAGGGCAGCCGCGTGGCGGTCACGGACGAGTCGGGCCAGTACCGGCTCACCCTGCTGCCGCCCGGCACCTATGCCGTCAACTTCACCCTCGCGGGCTTCGGCACCGAGTCGCGCGAGCTCGCGGTGAGCCTCGACCAGGACTTCACCTTGAACATCGAGCTGACGCCGGCGCTCTCCGAGGAGATCACCGTCACCAGCGAGGTGCCGGTGGTGGACACCACCTCCACCACCCTCGGCACGAACCTGGATTCCCGCGTGATCGAGAGCCTGCCCACGGGCCGCAACTACTCCTCGGTCGTCCAGATCACTCCCGGGGTTTCGTCGGACGCGAACGCGGAGAACACCTCCCAGTCCTCGATCACGGTGTACGGGTCCACCGGGGCCGAGAATGTCTACTACATCGACGGGGTCAACACGACCGGCGCCGAGTACGGCTTCCAGGGCAAGGAGCTGAACTTCGAGTTCATCCAGGCGGTGGACGTCAAGACCGGCGGCTACGAGGCCGAGCTCGGCCGCTCCACGGGCGGCGTGATCAACGTGATCACCAAGTCGGGCGGCAACGAGCTCCACGGCGACGTGTTCGGCTACTGGGACGACGACTCGCTGCAGAGCAGCCCGGACCCGATCGTCTCGGCCGGCGGCACGGTCGAGGGCTTCACCCGCGAGGACTACGGCCTCGGCCTGGGCGGCTTCCTGCGCAAGGACAAGATCTGGTTCTTCGCCGCCTATGACAAGGTGACGAACACCACCGAGAGCGCGCTGCCCGCCGGCCCCCGCGCCGGCCAGAGCGTCGAGTCCGAGAGCGACCGCGACCTCGCGTCGGCCAAGCTCACCTTCCGGCTCACCGACAACCAGTCGCTGATCGGCACCTTCTTCCAGGACCCGCGGGACGACACCGGCGCCATCAACGACGCCCAGCACGCGTTGAACGGCGATCCGCTGACCTACGAGGGCGTGCGCAGCTTCGGCGGCGAGGATTACGCGCTGCGCTATGAGGGCATCCTGGGCGCCGACTGGGTGGTCTCGGCGCAGGCGGCCCGCCACAGCGAGGAGAACTCGGTGGGTCCGGCCGCGGGCGCGGGCGACGCGATCCAGTTCCGCTCGGTGGACGACGACTTCTTCCAGACGGGCGGCTTCGGGCTCGTCCAGCAGAAGGACTTCGAGCGCGACTTCTACGGCGGCGCGGTGACCCGCTTCCTGGGCAGCCACGAGGTCAAGGGCGGCCTGGAGTATGAGACCGAGACCGCCGAGGTGGTCAAGCGCTATTCCGGCGGCCAGCAGATCGACGTGTTCTCGAACGCCGCGAACCCGGCGCGGCCGGTCTACAGCCACTTCTACTGGACGACGCCCACGGCCACCATCGCCAACGCGCCGGTGTCCGCCCTGGTGGCTTCGCCGGAGCACGACGTCACCACCGTCTACCTCCAGGACCGCTGGGCGGCGACGGACAACCTGACGTTCAACCTGGGCGTGCGCTGGGACCGGCAGGAGATCATCGACGCCTCGGGCAAGAAGCAGATCGATCTCAAGGACGATTACGCGCCGCGCCTCGGGTTCATCTGGGACCCCAAGGCGGACGGCTCGTCCAAGGTCTTCGGCTCCTACGGCCAGTATTACGAGCAGATCCCCATGGACCTGGTGATCCGCTCGTTCTCGTTCGAGCGCCAGGCGCGCATCTTCAACTACAGCCCGACGGCCACCACGCCGGACCCGAACGCCGAAGCCGACCTCGATCAGCAGTCGGTCATTTTCGGCGGCTTCACCGAGCCGTCAGACCCGGACCTCCACAACCAATATATCGAGGAGGCCCTGCTCGGCTACGAGCGGCAGATCCGGCCGGCGATCTCCGTCGGCGTCAAGGGCATCTGGCGCGAGTACGGCGAGGTGATCGAGGACTTCCTCTGCGCGGACGACGGCACCTACTGCATCGGCAACCCGGGCAAGGGGATCATGGACCGGGTCTTCACCCTGGATTACGCGAACACCTTCGAGGCGCCCGAGCCGGAGCGCGTGTTCAAGGGGGCGCAGCTCGACGTGCAGAAGCGCCTGTCGCACAACTGGCAGGGCATGGCCTCCTACCTCTACTCGAAGCTGGAGGGGAACTTCGACGGCCTGTACTCGCCGTTCACGAACGTCGGAGCCGATCCGAACATCACGGCGGCCTACGACTACTTCGACTTCTTCACCAACGGCAGCGATCTGACGCGGATCACGAACGACGGTCCGCTGTCGAACGACCGCCGGCATCAATTCAAGGCCTCGGGCGTGTTCTTCACTCCCTGGAAGCTCGCGCTGGGAGCCTCGGCCTACTACCGCACGGGCACGCCGGTGACCCGCTACGGCTTCTCGGACATCTACGGCCGCTACGAGTTCTTCCTGACCAAGCGCGGCGCCGAGGGCCGGACCCCCGACACCTACGAAGCGGACCTCCACCTCGGCTACCCGGTGGACGTGGGTCCGGCGAGCGTGAACCTGCTGGTGGACGTCTTCAACGTCCTGAACGCGCAGAGGCCCGTGCTGCTCGATCAACGCTGGGGCTTCCAGGAGGCGGACAACGCGTCGCCCACCCCGGTGAACCCGGGGTACGGGAAACCGGTGCTGCGAACACCGCCGACGTCGCTCAGGTTGGGGGTGCGGGTGAGCTTCTGATCGTTACCGCCGCGCTCGGGCGTTGAGGCGGTCGAAGACCTCGATCACGGTCTCCGGACGGGTGCGCACGCGGTAGTCCTCGGTCAGATCCCGCCAGCGCACCGTGCCGGTGG
>JBJMGZ010000232.1:0-6700 GCA_045807605.1 Thermoanaerobaculia bacterium
TGACCGACAGAAGCGGCATCCTCGATCTGATCGACGGGAGGAAGAGCCTCTTCGAGTCCATATCCGGGCGCGAGCTGCGCGTGACGGCGGATCCGGATACCCTGGTCCGCCTCTCCCAGGGGCTCACCTGCTTTGCCGAGGGCGCGGTGCGCTCGCCGCGGATGCGCGCGCTGCTTGCCGAGCTCAGAGGCTGCGCTCGATCATGAAATCGATCATCCCTTCCAGAAAGCGGCGGTGAGGAGACGCGGGGATCCATCGCAAGTGCGTCTCGAAGATGTGCTGCGCCCTGAGCGTCAGGCGCCGGGCCACGTCCGCGGCGAAATCAAGGGAGCGGTGCTCCTGCATCTTCGAGAAGACGAGCTGCAGCTCGCCGCGGGTCTTGCGCGGTCGTTCTTTCGCGAAGATCCGCAGGATGCGCCGGTGGTCCTGCGGGCTGGCGCGCTGCAGCAGATGGGCGACCATCAAGGTGATCTTTCCTTCGGCCAGGTCGCCGCCGATCTCCTTGCCGTAGAGCTGCACGTCGGCCGTGAGATTGAGGATGTCGTCCTGGATCTGGAAGGCGGCGCCGATCCTGGCGCCGAAGGCGTTGAAGCTCTCCAGCTGCTCTCGCGGCACGCGGGCGATGAGCCCGCCGATCCGGAGCGGCGCGATGCAGGTGTACCAGCAGGTCTTCTTGTGGATCATGAGCAGGTAGTCGCGCACGCGCAGGTCCGACAGATTCCGGTGTGCCGTCCAGGCCAGATCGAGCGACTGGCCCTCGGCAGTCTCCCGTGTCATCCGCTCCACCTCCTGCAGGATGGTCAACGCCCGTTCCGGCCCCAGCTTCGCCACATTCCCCAGCAGCGTCCGCAGGGCCAGCATGTTGAGCGCGTCGCCGACGTTCGTCGCGACCCCGATGCCGTACTGGGTGTGCAGCGTGGGCAGGCCGCGGCGGTACTCGGACCGGTCGGCGATGTCGTCGTGGAGGAGGAAGGCGTTGTGGAACATCTCCAGCGCGGCCGCGGAATCGATCCCCTCCTCCAGGCTGCCGCCACAGGCGCGGCACACGGACAGGCAGAGGGCCGGCCGCAGCCCTTTGCCTTCGCGCAGGGGGTACTCCAGCATGGGGTCGTAGAGGGTGCTGCGGTAGCGGTTCTTCGGGATCAGATCGATGATGCGCTTGAGCACCAGGGAGCGATAGAAAGCCAGCGTCTCCAGGAAGATCTCGGGCATGTTTCAGGATCCGGCGCGGGCGGTCTCGGCAGCTTGCCGGCCGGCCCGGGCCGCCACCATGCGGTCCAGCATGCCCTGCATGGCGCGCTCGACCTCGAGATAGCAGGCGCGCACCACCTCCCGGTCGCGCGCCGACTCGGGTCCCAGGCCCTGCCATGAGATCGCCGTCCCGACCTCGATCTCGATCCGGATGGGGAGAGGCCAGTAGGGGACCACCCCGACCGTGAGCCCCCAGGGGAGGGTGAGGGCGATGGGCAGGCGCTCGACGCCGTACCGGTCCAGTCCGAGCGCGCGCGCCAGATCCTTGCCGTCGTCGAGCACGATCAGGCTGTCATGGCCGCCCAGGGTCACGATGGGCACGATCGGCAGGCCGTAGCGCAGCGCGAGCTTGACGAAGGCGGTACGTCCGGAGAGCACGATCTCGTGCCGCCGGTCGTATGTCCTGTAGACGTCGTCGCCGCCGCCGGGATAGATGAGCAGCGGCGCGCCGCGCTCGAGCGCGGCCATGGCAGCCCTGGGATGTGCGCGGATGCCGCCGATCTTCATGGCGTACACGTTCAGGTAGGGGATGTCGAAGATCTGCGGATGGACCAGCCCGTAGATCGGAGCGTCCGCTCCCTTGCAGGAATACCAGGCATGGGCGGTCATGCCGGTGTCAGGAGTGCTGATGCCGCCGTTGTGATTGCCGATCAGGAGAAAAGGTCCCGACTCGGGCGTGTTCTCGAACCCCCGGGCCTCGACGCGAAAGTAGTAGCGGTAGGCCAGCTCGTTGAAAGGCATGACCGCGCGGATGAACTCCGGATCCCGGAGGTCCAGGCTCCAGCCGTCGTACCGGGAAGGATCTTCGCGCAAAAGGGTCAACATATTGCCTGGGCCGGTTTCCCTCAATATCCGGGATACGCCGGAAGTTGTCAAGCAAGGGCGAAGAGAGCCGAAAGGCGTGTATCGTTGGCCCGATGCTCCCCCTGCTCCTGTTCCTGGCGCTCCTGAATCCCCGGTACGACCTCCTGATCCGCGGCGGCACGGTGATCGACGGCTCCGGCTCTCCTGCCTTCCGGGCGGACGTGGCCGTCCGGGACGGCAGAATCGCGAAGGTCGGCGACCTCTCCGGAGCCGAAGCGGCGCGGGTGATCGACGCCTCCGGGCTCGTCGTGGCCCCGGGGTTCATCGACGTCCACACCCACGCGGACGACCTGGCGGAGAACCCGCGGGCGGAAAACTACCTGCGCATGGGCGTCACCACCGTCGTGGCCGGCAACTGCGGCTCCTCGGCGCTGGAGATCGGCAAGGCGCTCTCGGGCATCCGCGAGGCTGGACCCTCGATCAACTACGCCACCCTGATCGGCCACAACACGATCCGCGAGGCGGTGATGGGGGAGGAGCGCCGCGCTCCCACGCCTGCCGAGATGGAGAAGATGAAGGCGCTGGTCGCCCAGGGGATGAAGGAGGGCGCGGTCGGGTTCTCCACCGGCCTCCAGTACACGCCCGGGACCTGGGCCGATGCTTCCGAGATCACCGAGCTCGCTCGGGTCGCCTGCGCGGCGGGCGGGCTCTATGCCTCTCACATGCGGAACGAGGGGACGGAGATCGAGAAGTCGGTGGCGGAGACGATCGCGGTGGGGGAGTCGGCCGGCTGCCGGGTGGAGATCTCCCATCTCAAGATCGACAGCCCGCGCAACTGGGGGATGAGCGCCAAGGCCCTCGCGATGATCGATGCCGCCCGCGCTCGCGGCGTGGATGTCGAAGCGGACCAGTACGCCTATACCGCGGCCGCCTCAACCCTCTCGATCCGCTTTCCCGACTGGGTGCTCGAAGGAGGACAGGACGAGGTCCGCAAGCGGCTGGACGATCCGGCCACCTGGGCGAAGGTCAAGGACGGCATGAAAGAGCTCCTCGCCGCCCGCGGGTTCCAGGACCTCTCGTTCGCGGTCGTCTCCTCCTACCCGCCCGATCCGTCGCTCCAGGGACTCTCCATGAAGGAGGTCGCGGTCCGTCTCCAAGGGAACGGTTCGGCCGACGCGCAATTCGAAGCCGCGCGCGACATGCTGCGGGCGGGCGGTATCGGCGGGGTGGGCATGGTGTATCACCTGATGTCCGAGGATGATGTCGCAACGATCCTCAAGCACCCCCAGGTTGCCGTCGCCTCGGACGGCGCACTTCCCATCTTTGGAAAAGACGCCACCCATCCGCGCGCCTACGGCAACAACGCGCGGGTCCTCGGTCTCTACGTGAGGGAAAGAAAAACAATCCCTCTCGAAGAAGCAATACGCAAGATGACAGGACTTCCCGCCACTCATTTCAAACTTTCCGGCCGCGGACTGATCAAAGAGGGATACGCGGCGGACCTGGTCCTTTTCGATCCCGCCAAGGTCGGCGATGCCGCCACCTTCGAAAAACCCCACGCCTATGCGAACGGTTTTCAATACGTCCTCGTCAACGGCGTGCCTGCCATCGATCGCGGCGAGCCCACGGGCGCGAAAGCCGGAAAGATCGCCGCTGGGAATTGAGGCATAGGCGCCGACGCCGGCAGATCGTTACACGAATCGGATCATCTTCAGAAAGATTTCTTTCTTCGGCTTTCTGGTGAGGAAAACTCCCCGCCCGGAGCGTTCCTGCACGCCGAGCCCCCGAAGAGGGCGTAACCAGAAAGGCCCCGAATGGGGGCCGAAGCAAGAAAGGAATCATCATGAAATCGATTCGTATCCCTGCCGCGCTGTTCCTGCTCACCTTCTCCCTCTGCACCGGCATCGCCATGGCCCAGCCGTCCCAGATCTTTGGCGACAAGGCCCCGAACGAGTCCGTCTCTTTCGTTCAGGTGCAGGAGCCTGCCCTGGCCAAGGTCTGGCTCGCCCTGGACGGCGGCCCCAAGTACGCGGTGACCTCGGATGTCGGCGACGTCGCTACGCTCCCGTGGCGGGCCGACGCCGTCTGCCAGACGCGCTTGAAGAGCTTCTCGGTGAAGCATCCCAGCGGTGAGAACGGCACGAAGACGACCAGCCAGTCGCTGGCTGCCACGACCAAGACTCTCCACGGGACCGGGAATCTGCAGTCCTTCCCCCTCGAGCTCATCCGGAACCGGTGCCTCGACATCGCGAACGTGCCGCCGGACGAGCCGTTGAAGACCGCGGTCGATGCCCCGTACGAGCGGGAGAAGAATCTGAGGGATCAGCAGACGGCGTTCAACGCGAATGGGTGGGTGGAGACGTTCATCGACGGTGCGCAGCACCCGAACGCCATCCTGCTCCTCACGTCCCAGTGCTCCAACGCCGCTGGCTCGCAGGTCACCTTCCAGGTGGTCGACAAGAAGATCGTCCCGACGATCAGCTTCCTCTGCTGCATCAGTGGCGGTGACCAGCCCGCCTGCCGGTAGGCGGCTTCCGAGGTGACCCCGGCCCCCGCGGGCGCACGCCCCGGGGGCCTCCCCTGTTCTGGAAGTGCCGGAACCAGGGTAAAATCCCCTGACCTCCGATGTCCACCGAACGCACCATCGCCGTCCTCGCCGAAAAGCCCTCCGTCGCCCGGGATCTGGCCAAAATCCTGGGCGCTGGGCAGCGCGGCAACGGCTTCCTCCATGGCAACGGCTACACGGTCACCTGGGCGATCGGCCACTTGGTCGCCCTGGCCGAGCCGGGGGACATCCGGCCCGAGTGGCGGCGCTGGAGCCGCGGCCAGCTCCCCATGCTCCCCGCGGAGTGGCCGCTGGTCGTCTCCAAGGACACGAGCGAGCAATTCGAGGTCGTCAGGAAGATCCTCAACTCACCCGAAGTCGAGCGCGTGGTCTGCGCCACGGACGCGGGCCGCGAGGGCGAGCTCATCTTCCGCTACATCTACGAGGCCGCCGGCTGCCGCAAGCCGTTCTCCCGCCTGTGGATCTCGTCGCTCACCCCCGAGGCCATCCGCAAAGGCTTCGCCAAGCTCCGCGACGGCCGCGACTTCGATCCGCTGGCCGACGCCGCCCGGGGCCGCAGCCGCGCCGACTGGCTCGTGGGCATGAACCTCTCCCGCGCCTACACCCTCGACTTCGACGAGAACCTGTCGATCGGCCGCGTCCAAACCCCGACCCTCGCCATGGTGGTCGAGCGCGAGCTGGCCATCCGCGCTTTCGTGCCCGAGGACTACCTGGAGGTCGTCGCCGCGTTCTCGCGCGGACCGGGGATTTCGTACCGAGGGACCTGGTTCCGTGGGGAGGACCCGACGCCCGAGGCCAAGCGTCTCAAGACGGACAAGGCCCAGCCCGGCAAGGAGTTCGAGGAGGCGGCGCGCATCGTCCAGCGCGCCCGGACCGGACGGGCCGAGGTCGAGTCGGTCCGCTCCGAGACGAAGCGGATGGGACCGCCGCTCCTCTACGACCTGACCGAGCTGCAACGCCACGCCAACCGGCTCTTCGGCTTCAGCGCCCAGAAGACGCTCGGTCTGGCCCAATCGCTCTACGAGCAGAAGAAGCTCATCAGCTATCCGCGCACGGACAGCCGCCACCTTTCCGAGGACGTGGCCGCGACTCTCGGCGAGATCGTGCAGGTCATCCAGGGGCCGTACCGCGAGATGTTGGCCCCCGGCACCGGAGAGCGCCCCCTCGGCCGCCGCTTCGTGGACGACGCCAAGGTCACGGACCACCACGCGATCATCCCCACGACGACCCGGCCCGAGGGGGTCGAGACGACCCCCGACGAGCAGAGGATCTACGACCTGATCTGCCGCCGCCTGCTCGCCGCCTGGCATGACGACCACGTCTGGTCGGTCACCACCGTGATCACGGCCATCAGCACCCCGCCCCGCTCCGGCATCGGCGATCCGTTCCTGGACCGTTTCCACAGCACGGGCACGATGGTGGACAAGATGGGCTGGAAGGTGCTCGACCTCGACCGGAAGAAGGAAAAGGAGAAGGAGAAGGAGAAAGACGAGGAGGAGGCGCAGGACCTTCCGGTGCTCGCGGCCAACCAGCCCGTGGAGGTGCTGGATGCCAAGGCGGTCGCGAAGCAGACCCGTCCGCCCAAGCGCTTCACCGAGGGCACGCTCCTGACCGCCATGGAAACGGCGGGCAGGACGCTCGACGACAAGGAGCTCTCGGATGCCATGAAGGAGAGCGGCCTCGGCACGCCGGCCACCCGCGCGGAGATCATCGAGACCCTGCTGCGCCGGGAGTACGTCGAGCGGCAGGGGAAGACGCTCGTGGCGACGGACAAGGGCATCCGGCTGATCCAGGTGGTCCATCCGCACGTGAAGAGCCCGGCGATGACCGGGAAGTGGGAGGCCGAGCTCAAGCGGATTCAGCGGGGGGAGGGGGAGCTGGGGGCGTTCATGAGAGGGATTGAGGAGTATGTGAGGGAGGTGGTTGGGGGCCCTCACCCCCCGGAGGGGAACGGAGCGGGTAACAATGGGAAGGAAGTTGGACGTCCTCCGGCCCCCCACTCCCGGGCGGCCGGGAGTGCGGATGGGAGAGGGGTTGGGGGTGAGGGTCTGCGGGCCACCCCCTCCCCAGTCCTCCCCC
>JBJMGZ010000233.1:0-7119 GCA_045807605.1 Thermoanaerobaculia bacterium
TGCCGGAGAGGTACACCGCCTGGCTGGAGGATGTGGACCTTCTGCTGAGCGCCGAAGAGCGGACCACCTTCCTCGCGCTGACGCAGGACTACCAGCGGGACGCGTTCATCCGCCGCTTCTGGGAGGTCCGGGACGAGCAGCCGCGGACCCCCCGCAACGAGTTCCGCGAGGGCTGGGAGGCCCGCGTCCAGGAGGCGCGCCGGCGCTTCGGAACCCTGGACGACGGGCGCGCCCGCGTGCTCCTGTTCAACGGCATCCCGGACGAGGTGGTCCTTTCGCAGTGCCCCGACGTGCTCTGGCCGCTGGAAGCCTGGTTCTACGGCCGCAGCGAGAGGACGAAGGCGCAGCTCGTCGTCGTCCTCTACCAGAAGTGGGCGGCCGGGAAGTACCGCATCTGGAACCCTCTCGACGGAGTCGGAGCCCTCCTGGCCGACGGCGCCGCTCTCAGCGGCGACGCGCCGAGGAGCCCGGGTATCGGCGGCTGCCGCGACATCGAGCATTCGACCCGGATCGGCAAGGCCGTCGGCTGGGTCGCCGCGCAGGGGATGGGCTGGCAGATGCTGGAGGCGAAGCTCGATTCGCCTCCCCCGCCGCCTTCGGCCGAGTGGGTGCCCACGTTCAGCTCCTACTCGACCGACCTGCCCGCGGGCGCGCCGGTTCTCGACGCCCGGCTCGACGTCGAGTTTCCCGGCAAGCGGCAGAGCCGGACGGTGCTCCAGGGCATCCTGGCCGTGCCCGCGTCCGAGGCCGGCGCGGTCCAGCTCGCGGGGAGCCGCACGTACAATTTCCTCCTGACGGGCGAGGTGGTGAGGGACGGGGAGCTCTTTGACAGCTTCCGCTACCGCTTCGACATGCCCGCTGCGCAGACGGACACGCTTCCCCTGGTCTTCCAGCGCACCCTGCGGCCGGGCGAGTACACCCTGGTGGTCAAGCTGGAGGACATGGGCTCCGGCCGGTTCTTCCGCGCCGAGCGCCCGCTGACCGTGCCCGCGGTCGACAACGACGTGCCGGCTCCGCCGCCGTCCGATCCCTCCGATGCGGAGATGGCGCGGCTCATGGCCAGGGCCAATGCCGCCCTGGCGAGCGGCGAGACCGTGCTCCAGATCCTGGAGCCGTTCGGCGAGCTGATGACCGGCATGAACCGCTTCGACACGGTGACCAGCCCCGACATCTCCAGGGTGACGTTCGCGCTCGACGGCAAGGCGGTCCTGACGAAGAGGAGCCCGCCGTTCAGCGTCGAGCTGGACCTGGGCTCGCTGCCCCGGCCGCGCACGCTCGCCGCGACCGCCTTCGACGCCTCGGGCCGGGAGGTCGCCCACCAGGAGCTGCTGGTCAACGCGGCCTCCAACCGCTTCCGCGTCCGGCTCGTGGAGCCGCGCCAGGGGCAGAGCTACGAGAGCAGCGTGCCGGTCCGGGCCGAGGTGGAGCTCCCGGACGGCGAGTCGATCGAGCGCGTCGAGGTCTTCCTCGACGACGCCCGGGTGGCCACCCTGTTCCAGCCCCCGTGGGAGCAGGCGCTGGTTCTACCCCAGGGAGCCCCGCTCGCCTATGTGCGCGCCGTGGCGTACCTCGCGGACGGCAGCTCGACCGAGGACCTGGTGTTCGTCAACGCTCCTGAGTACCTGGAGCGGATCGACGTCGACTTCGTCGAGCTCTATGCGTCGGTGCTCGACCGCCGCGGCTGGCCGGTCCTGGGGCTGGAGGCCAAGGACTTCACGGTCGCCGAGGACGGCGTGCGGCAGGAGATCGCCCGCTTCGAGCGGGTCACCGACCTGCCGATCCATGCCGCGGTGGTGCTCGACGTCTCGGCCTCCATGGAGTCCAGCCTGGCCCAGGCCACGGACGCGGCGCTCGCCTTCCTCCAGGGCGCGATACGGCCGAAGGACCGCGCCGCCCTCATCACCTTCAACGACCGGCCGCACCTGGCGGTGAAGTTCACCAGGGACGTGGACGCCCTGGCCGGCGGGCTCGCGGGCTTGAAGGCCGAGCGCGGCACCTCCCTCTACGACACGATCATCTTCAGCCTCTTCTACTTCAACGGCGTGAAGGGCCAGCGGGCGATCCTGCTGCTCTCCGACGGCAAGGACGAGGGGAGCCGCTTCGGCTATGAAGAGGCGCTCGACTCCGCCCGCCGGGCCGGCGTGGCCATCTACCCGATCGGCCTGGGCGAGGAGCTGGAGAAGAGGAAGCTGGAGAAGCTCGCGGAGGAGACCGGCGGCCGGGCGTTCTTCTTGAAGGACGTCTCCGAGCTGGCCGGGATCTACGCGGCGATCCAGGAGGAGCTGCGCTCCAAGTACCTGATCGCCTACCAGTCCACGAACACCGCCGGCGGCGACGGGTTCCGCGCCGTGGACCTCAAGGTCAGCCGCCCGGGGGCGGAAGCCAAGACGATGCGGGGGTACTATCCGTGAAAGACCTCACCCCCTGTCCCCCTCTCCCGTCTCCCTTCCACCCACCCCCGGGAGAGGGGGGACGCAGCTCAGGCTATCTTGCCTCCGTCAGGCACAACTGCCCCAGAAACGTTCCCCCTCTCCCGGTTGGGGGGGCGGGCGGAGACGGGAGAGGGGGACAGGGGGTGAGGTCTCCGGGCCCTGCTAGGATCTCTCGCATGCGGCACAAGCTTCACCTGGTTGCCCTGCTTCTCCTGGCCCTCCCCGCGCTCGCCCAGGACCTCGACCCGCGGCACAAGAAGTTCCTGGAGGAAGTCGCGCCGCTCATGAACGAGAAGGAGCGCGCCGCGTTCCTCTCGCTCCGCCAGGAGTACCAGCGGGACGCCTTCGTGCAGCGCTTCTGGCAGCAGCGCGATCCGTTCCCGAAGACCGCGGTCAACGAGTACCGGGATCGTTGGGAGGAGCGGGTGCGCATCGCCAGGGAGCGTTTCGGCGACCTGAAGCAGGAGCGGGCGCGGATGCTTCTGTTCCTGGGCGAGCCGGCCGAGGTGATGCGCAGCCCCTGCGTGGACCTGCTCGCTCCCATGGAGATGTGGTACTACCCGGGGACCGACCGCATCCGCGGCGACTTCACGCTGGTCTTCCTGCAGCCGAGCTACCGGCTCTGGCGCGCGTCCGAGGGGATCACCGCCATGCTCTCTCCCTCGTTCGCGGCCAGCGGAACGCGGGGGGTGCTCCTCGAGCAGGCCATTCAGCAGAGCTGCCCGCGGGGGGACGAGATCCTCGCCCGCATCGGCATCGTGCTCGACTGGGACCAGGTCAAGGACAAGGTCATCCCCGATCCCGGCGACGAATGGCTGTCCACCTTCCTCGCCTACTCGACCGACCTCCCCGAGGGCGCCCGCACGTTCCCAGCCCAGGTGGACCTCGCCTTCCCGGGCCGCTACGGCAGCCGGACCACCCTCCAGGCGCTGGTGAGCGTGCCGCGCGAGGAGGTCACGGCGGAGAAGGTCAAGGACACCGCGTCCTACATCTTCGTGGTGGACGGCGAGGTGCTCCACAAGGGGGAGCTGTTCGAGCACTTCCGCTACCGGTTCATCGTGCCCGAGGGTGAGGTCACCGTCTCCCCGGAGGGCAAGGCCACGATCCCCCTGGTCTTCCAGCGCTACCTGCGGGCGGGCAGCTACGGCCTGATCCTGCGGATCGAGGACGTCGGCGGCAAGCGCTGGTTCCGCGAGCAGCGGGAGCTGGAGATCCCATCGGTCGAAACGGCAGCCACCGTCCCCGCGCTGCCCGCCCTGGCCGAGGCCAATGCCGCTGCCGCCAATACCGTGCTCTCGGACGAGCAGGGCATCCGCATCCTGCCGCCGCCGCCGGGGCTGCTCACCGGCAAGGTGCGGCTGGAGGCCGCGACCACGGGCGAGGGGATCGCCCGCGTCAGCTTCCTGCTCAACGGCAAGCCGATCCTGACCAAGGCGAAGCCCCCCTACAGCGTGGAGCTGAACATCGGCGAGCAGCCCCGCATCCACACGCTCACCGCCGTCGCCCTGAATGCCAAGGGCGAGAAGGTGGCCGAGGACGAGGTCCTGCTCAACACCGGTCCCCACCGCTTCTCCGTGCGGCTGGTCGAGCCCCAGGCCGGCAAGGCCTACCACGCGAGCCTCCGCGCCCAGGCCCAGGTGGACGTGCCCGAGGGGGAGAAGCTCGACCGCGTCGAGCTCTATCTCAACGAGACCCTGCTCGCCACGCTCTATCAGCCGCCCTACGTGCAGCCGGTGCTCATCCCCCAGGGCCAGGAGCTGACCTACGTGCGCGCCGTGGCCTACCTGGCCGACGGCAACTCCAGCGAGGACACGGTCCTGGTCAACGTGCCCGGGGACTTCACCGACCGCATGGACGTCCAGTTCGTGGAGCTCTTCACCTCCGTGGTGGACGGCCGCGGCCGTCCGGTCGAGGGGCTGACGAAGGACGACTTCAAGGTCTACGAGGACGGGGTCGAGCAGGAGGTGCGGCGCTTCGAGCTGGTGCGCGACGTGCCGATCTATGCCGGCGTGCTCCTCGACACCTCGGGCTCCATGGGGGATAGGAACGGCGAAAAATTGGAAGCCGCGGTGCGCGGCGCCCTGACCTTCTTCGAGAACGTGATCACCCCGAAAGACCGGGCCGCCGTGATCACCTTCGCCAAGGAGCCGACCCTCGCGGTGCGCTTCACCAACCAGCAGGAGGTGCTGGCGGGCGGCCTCGCCGGCCTGACCGCCGAGGGGGATACGGCGCTCCACGACAGCATCGTCTACGCGCTCTACTACTTCGGGGGCCTGAAGGGGAAGCGCGCCATCATCGTGCTCTCCGACGGCCAGGACTACGGCAGCAAGTACGCTTTCGGCGAGGCCCTGGACTACGCCCGCAGGAGCGGCGTGGCGATCTATGCCATCGGCATCGACTTGAAGGAGCTCGAGGTCCGCACCAAGCTCCAGCGCCTGTCCGAGGAGACCGGCGGGCGCGCCTTCTTCATCGGCGCGGCCGGCGAGCTGACCAAGGTCTTCGAGACGGTCGAGAAGGAGCTGCGCTCGCAGTACCTGCTGGCCTACCAGTCCTCGAACCCGGGCCGCGACGACAAGTTCCGCAGCGTCGAGGTGAAGCTCGCCAAGCCGGGCCTCGAAGCGAAGACCGTGC
This sequence comes from Thermoanaerobaculia bacterium, assembly GCA_045807605.1. Taxonomy (GTDB): domain Bacteria; phylum Acidobacteriota; class Thermoanaerobaculia; order Multivoradales; family UBA5704; genus DATMER01. The sequence continues at coordinate 5,064 of JBJMGZ010000233.1, forward strand.
GTGGCTACTATCCCTAGCCTGATCCTCGCCTCGGGCTCCCCCCGGCGGCGCGAGCTGCTGGAGGGGCTCGGCGTGCGCTTCCAGGTCCGGCCGGTGGACCTCGACGAGTCCCCCCGGCCGGGCGAGGCGCCCAGGGATTACGTGCTCCGCCTCGCCATCGAGAAAGCCGCGGCGCAGGCCGGCCCCGGGGAGCTGGTCCTCGCCGCGGACACGACCGTGGTGGTGGACGGCGAGATCCTGGCCAAGCCTCTCGACGACGAGGACGCCCGCCGCATGCTCCGGCGGCTGGCCGGCCGCGAGCATTCCGTCCTCACCGGGATCGCGCTCCATGGTCCCGGTGGCGAAGCCGCCGAGGTCGACGAGTCCCTGGTGCGCTTCGCGCCGCTCTCGGACGCCGAGATCGACTGGTACGTGGCCACGGGCGAGCCCCGGGACAAGGCCGGGGCCTATGCCATCCAGGGGCTCGGGTCGCTGTTCGTGGAAGGGGTGGAGGGCAACTGGTCGAACGTGGTGGGTCTGCCGGTCCCCCGGATGTACCGCCTGTTCGCCCGGCTGGGGTACGACCTCAGGGAATTCCGGTCTAGCCCAGGGCGTGATGAATCACGCCCCTACAACTGACACACTGCGGTTTCGATCTCGCTTGTAGGGGCGACATTCATGGCGCCCTCTACCCCTCGAACTTGATCGGCTCTCCCAGGGAGCCCAGGGAGAAGTTGGCCATGATCTGGTGGCCGTTGAAGTCGAGCACCCGGATGTCCTCCTCCTTCTCCAGGTCCGTGGCGACGTTGACGAAGGAGTGCTCGTAGCGGGAGCGGACGGCGTCCAGGTCCACCTCGTAGGCGATGAACTTGTCGATCCCCTTGTAGCGCAGCTTGCTGACCAGGCGGTCGTCGGTCAGCCCGGGGTAGGTCGAAAGCACCAGGATGGGGCCGCTGCCCGTGAAGATCAGGTAGGCCCGCATGTCCGAGCTCGAGCTCATCTCAGTCATCGCTCTCCCTCCCGGGGAAGTTTGACCTGAAACTAGCGTCCGCAGACGGAGCTGTCAAGGAAGCGGTACAGTTCCCGGCCATGAGCGATCTATCTCCGGGCCCCTCCCCGATCGGGGAGGGGGGGGCGGACATCGCCGTCGTCCTGGTCCATCCCCGGGAGGAGGGCAACGTCGGGTCCGCGGCCCGGGCCATGGCGAACATGGGGCTCGACCGGCTGATCCTGGTGGAGCCGGCGCCCGAGCTGGGCAAGATGGCCACGGCTTTCGCCGTGGGGGCGAAGCACGTGCTCGACGCCTGCGAGCGCAGGCCGACGCTCCGGGAGGCGCTCGCGCCGTTCCGCCGGGTCGTGGCCACCACCTCGGCGCGCGACCGGCGCTGGGACGTGCCGCTTCTCTCGCCCCGCGAGCTGCCCGCCTGGCTGGCCCAGGATTCCCTTGGAACCCCGACCGCCCTGGTCTTCGGACCGGAGGTGGGCGGCCTCACCAACGACGATCTGGCGCTCGCGAGCGCCGTGGTGACCATCCCGTGCTCGCCGGTCCAGCCCACGCTCAACCTCGCCCAGGCCGTGCTGATCCTGGCCTACGAGCTCTATATCTTCCGGGGGTCCCGCGGAGAGCTGCCGCCCCCCGCGACCGTCGGCCATCCCGAGCCGCCGGCCACCTCCGGCGAGATCGACGGCCTCTTCGAGCACGCCACGGAGGTCCTGCGCCGGATCGGCTTCGACCGCGACGACAGCTTCGAGGGGGTGCTGCGGGATCTCCGGAGGCTCGCCGCCCGCGCCGCGCCGGAAAGCCGGGACGTGGCGATCCTCCGGGGGATCTGCCGGCGGGCGCTCCGGGCGCTGGAGCGGTCTTAGTACCTCTTCACGGGCAGTGTTTCTGTAGGGGAGGGGCTTGCCCCCTCCCGGGTGGGCGGAGGTTTCTGAGCACGACTCCTTCCTGATGCCCATCCTTTTGTCCCAGAGGGACAGCTGCAGGTAGCCCAGGGTTTCAACCCTGGGTGGGGAGGGAGGGATACTCCCTCCGAAACCCAGGGATAAATCCCTGGGCTATGCGCCGTAGTCCCTC
>JBJMGZ010000234.1:0-9618 GCA_045807605.1 Thermoanaerobaculia bacterium
GTCTCGGTGATCGACACGCAGGCGCGCAAGGTCGTGGCGAGCTTCCTGGTGGACCCCCGGCCGCGGGCCGCGGCGTTCTCGCCCAAGGGGGACCGCGCCTACGTCACCGCCGAGATCGGCGGCACGGTCTCGGTGGTGGACACGGCCACGCACCAGGTGATCGATGTCATTGACCTCGGAGGCCATGCCAAGCCCGTGGGGGCCGTGGTCTCGCCCGACGGCCGGCGCCTCTACGTGGCGAACGGCCACGGCAACAGCGTGGCCGTGATCGACACGGCCCGGGGCAAGGTGGTCCAGACCATCCCCGTGGGCAAGCGCCCCTGGGGGATCGCCGTCACCCGCGACGGCAGGCGGGTCTACACCGCGAACGGGCTGAGCAACGACGTGTCGGTGATCGACACGGCCACGGGCCGCGTCGTCGCCACGGTCAAGGTGGGGCAGGGAGCGTGGGGCGTGAGCATTTCGCCCTGAGAGGGTTCGACGTTGCCCGGGAGGCCTGGGAGAGCCTCCCGGGCAGCGCCACCTGAGTCATCCTGTACCGCTGCTCGTGGTGTCACCGGCCTGGCGCTCACCTCCTGGTGAAAAGATGCGGGGGGATCGCCCCCCTACCTTCAACAGTGCAGCGCCGGGAAACCTTCGGGACAATTCCATCTACATCCGCAGGTACCACAGCCTCCCGGGCGTGCCCGGGAGCTTCACCACCATGGCGCGCTGCGGCGTGTGCAGCATGGCCAGGAGCGGGCCGCGGCGCTCGCGGATGCGGAATGCCTTCTGCCTCGGATCGCGGACGTAGCGCAGGCGCAGCGAGACCAGGTCGTCCTGGGCGGCGAGATAGAGGTCCGGATCCTGGGTCGTGCGCTCGACGGATTCCGCGAAGGCCCAGGCGTCGTCCACCTGGTGGAGCATGCCCGCCGGGGTGTAGCGGGCCACGTGCTCGTGGAAGCGGGTGACCCAGGCCTCGACGCCCAGGGCGTTGCGCAGGCGGGGGAGGAGCTGGCCGGCGGCTCGTCGCCGCTTCGCCTCCAGCGCGCCCTGAGCCCAGGCGAACGCCCCGGTGTCGAATCTCTGGGGGGCCGGATCGGCGAAAGAACCGCGCTGCAGATCACCCAGCTCCATGCGGGAACCTCCCTGGCTGGCAAGCCGTCGTAGCCGTGATTCTGCGAAGGTGCGAGAACGGGTTCCCGGTCGAGCAGACCCGGGCATCAAGGAATTGTAAGCGAACTTCTCAAGAAGTAAAGGGGGCTCGCCTGGCGGCCCGGCGCGCACCAGGAAGGGAGGAACCAGACCCTCGAAAGGAGGAGCTTTGATGAGAGGTCGCCGACTCGCGGCCGCGGGCATCCTGGCCTTGGCGCTCTTCGCCGTCGCCGGGCAGGCCAGCGCCCAACCCTGCCTGATCTTCGTCCATGGCAAGCAGACCGACACCAATACCTACACCAGCTACACCGCGGCCCGGAACTACTGGGTGAACGGCTCCAACGACTTCATCCGCACGGCCACCAAGGAATTCGCCACGCCCTACTACGTGGTCGGCTACAACGGCACGCGGCCCTACTGGGAGCCGCAGGCCGCGGGCGAGGTCGCCAACGAGATCGTCAACGCCACCAACGGCGGCGCTGACGCCGGCGGCCGGCGCTGCGCCACGACCTGGGCCAACGGCGGCACGTTCTGGGTGATCGCCCACAGCATGGGCAACACCGTCATGGACTACGTCCTGGGCAACAACGACGCCTCGGACCCGAACTTCAACGCCAACGGCCCCTACGACCAGGTGGCGGCGCGCATCAGCCTGTCGATCTCGGTCGGCGGCGCCCACCGCGGCTCCCAGGGCGCGGACGCGGTCTGCGGCAACAACAACCTGTTCTGCAACTTCATCGCGATCTTCATCCAGAGCTGCGACAGCGCCACCTACTGGCTGCGCAGCTCGGACGACGTGCAGGTGCGCACCTACTCGAACGCGCCGGCCAAAACCGTCTGGCTGACCGGCGGCTACGAGGCGATCTTCGGCGCCAGCGCCTGCCTCTCGGGCGAGGACGACGGGGTTGTCCAGTACGCCTCGATCTTCGCCTGCAACGGCAGCGCGACCGCGAGCTACGACAACTCCAACGTCTGCAACAACTCCAACAAGCAGGAGGCCTCCGGCTTCAGGAACCTCGACGCCAGCCACGAGAACCATGACGACGAGCGCAACGCCAGCGACTCGGACGTGCGCAAGGCCATCCCCGGCGGCAACTGGCTCTGCAGCGGCGTGCCCTGCGCGCCGAACACCACGGTCCAGACCTCGATGACCACCGCCCGTTACATCACGCTCCTCTATTGAGGCCAGGAGAGACAGCCATGCGCAAGACGTTTGGAATCATGATGCTGACCGCGGCGGTGGCCCTGCCCTCCGTCGCCCAGGAGAAGGGCTGGCTCGTCCGCGAGACGGCCCGCGAGTACCGCGAGCAGGCCCGCTTCCCCGAGAGCTCCCACGCGCTCAAGCCCGGGGACGCGGACCCAGTCAGGGAGAAGCGCACCGCCACGGCGCAGACGCAGGCCGGTCCGGAAGGCCCCGACGGAAATAGACCCGCGCTGAGCGTCCGGGCCGAGTCCGTGAGCTTCGAGGTGGGCCGGCCGATCCGCCTCTACGCCGCGGTCGAGGACGGCATCGCGCTCGAAGTCGCCGGCGAGATCGTCGGCGAGGCCGGTGACCTGGTCGCCGCCTTCGCCTACGCGGACGACGGCAGGGGGATCGACCGGAAGGCCGGGGACGGCGTCTGGTCGGCGCGCGTGCGGATGCCCGAGGGACTCCAGCCCGAGCTGGCCGCGAGCTACATGGTGAAGGTGCGCTCCCGCCTGCTGGACGGCGACGTCCGGGAGAGCGTGGGCGGCTTCCTCTACAGCAATCCCGCCGCGCACCTGACCGGCCGCTACCGCGACGAGCTGCGCGAAGGCAGTCTTGTCATTCTGGCCGAGGTGGACGTCACCCGCGCCGGCCGCTTCCACCTGGCCGGCACGCTCTACTCGCTGGCCGGCGAGCCGGTCGGCACGGCGCAGGCCGCCGCGGAGCTGGAGCCCGGCCGCCAATGGATCGAGCTGAGCTTCTACGGCCTGATGTTCCACGACCGCCAGGCCGCCGGCCCCTACCGTCTCGGCACGGTCGCCTTCGCCACCACGGGCGGCATGCCCAACGCGCTCAACGACCTGGTCGAGAACGCGTTCGTCACGCGGGCGTGGAAGCTCGAGCAGATGACGGAGAAGCCGTTCGGGAACCCGCGGCTGCTGGAGGCGGCTCGGCGGTTGGAGAATTGATCCCGGCCCCCAAGGGCGTGATGAATCACGCCCCTACAAGCAAGATCGGAGCTCGCTTGTAGGGGCGACATTCATGGCGCCCGGGGGGCGGTCCTTTCCGCTAAGCTCCCTCCATGATCCCCCGCCGCCGCTGGCACCGGGCCGCCTTCGTGGCGGCGGGCCTCTACAACATCGGCTGGGCGCTGTACTCGGCCCTCGACCCGGGGTGGCTGTTCCGCTTCGCGGGCATGCCGCCGCAGCGGTATCCCGAGATTTTCGCCTGCCTGGCCATGGTGGTGGGGCTCTACGGCATCCTCTACCTGGAGGTGGCGCGGCGGCCCGAGCGCGGATGGCTGATCGCGGCGGTGGGGCTCGCGGGCAAGGTCCTGGGTCCGATCGGGCTGGGGCTTCTGCTCGTCCGCGGCGCCTGGCCGCCCGCCACGCTCGTGCTCTGCCTGACCAACGACCTCGTCTGGTGGATTCCGTTCGGGCTCTACCTCCACGACGCGTGGCCCGCTTTCCGGGCGGACCTGTCGTCTAGATAGCTTCGGTCTCCGCGGCCACCCTCGCCGGAGACTCCGGCATCTCGGCGGGCGCCCCCTTGCGCCCGGCGCGCTCGACGCGGACGAGCTCGTGATGGTCGTGCAGGAGCAGCTCGGCCGAGCCCCAGCGGATCGGCGTCGTGAGCAGGATCACGTCCGCCCAGTGCACGATCCCCTCGTAGACGGCATCCATCTGGTCGTGCGGGTCCATCTGCGTGATGGAGCAGGGCCAAGTGCAGGCGTGGGCGCTCTTGGAGTAGTACCCCTCGCAGGCCCGGAACTTGAGATCGTTCAGCCGGATGAGCCGGATCTCCCGGCCGTCCTGCCAGCTCAGGGCGATGCGGGTGCGCCCCACCGTGATCTGCCGCAACGGCTGGTGCCGCAGCTCTTCGATCGGTCCCAGGTCGTGCCAGCGGTGCATGAGAGTCACCTTTCGAGAAGGCGGCGGCACGCGGCCACCGCCGAATCCACGAACCGCTCCACCTGCTCGCCATCCCGGATGCGCGACGCTTCCAGATAGGCGCCGGTCCACCCTTCGGTGTTCCAGTTCCCGCCTTCCAGGGGCGGCAGCCCGCCGGCCTCCGGATAGGGCCAGGGGGTGACATACACGTACGGCTCCGTCTTCCACGAGTCGCCGGGCACCACGCCGATCCCGATCGAACGCTCCCCTGCGAGGGAGATGAGCGTCGCGATGTCGAAGTGATGGGGCCAGAGGCGGACCTCCGAAGCGCCGGGGTTGCGCCGGACCACGGCGGAGAGCGTCTCGTGGGCCGCGGCAAACCAGCCGGCCAGCTCCGCGAAAGCCTCGGCGTCCGCGGCCGAGAAGCGGGCGCCCTTGCCGAACCGATGCTCCGGCAGCTCGCCCGGACGCTCCAGCGGATGGTCCAGGGGCCGGCCGGTCAGAGCGGGAACCTCCACCTCCAGCCAGGCATAGGCTTCGTCCAGGGTGCGGCCGTCGAGCGGCCATTCCCGTAGAATCTCTGCGCCGTCGTCGAGGAGCAGCAGGGCGGGAGGGGAAGGCCGCACCGCGGAGCGCAGCGGGCGCGCTCCGTGCACGAGCCCCTGGACGAGGGAGCGGGCGGCCGGATGCCACTGGAAGCTCTGCTCGCTGTAGTCCGGGCGGTGCTCGACGAGCTGCTTGCCGACGGCGGCGGCGACCTGGGCCGCCCAATGGAGCTGCAGCCGGGCGTCGGTCAGGCGCGGGACGCTCACGGTCCCGAGGGTCTCCCACATGGCGCGTCTCCCGTTTGGGATTGGATCTTAGCCGATCCCTGTTATCGGTTAGAGGGCCTCGTGACCGGATGTACGGGCGAGAGGCGGGAGGAGGTTCACTTGAGAATCGAAGCGACGCGTTCCGTCCTGCTCGCGGCCGGGCTTGCCCTGGCGCTGGCGGGCTGCAACGGCAAGGGCGAGAGCAACGAGGCGCAGGCCGCTCCGGACGTGGCCGCGGTCGAGCGCCGGGACCTGGAGATCCGCGCCGAGGCATCGGGCCAGATCGAGCCCGTGCGCGTGGTCGAGGTCAAGTCCAAGGTCTCCGGCGAGCTGACGCGGATCACGGTGGAAACGGGCGACGAGGTGCAGCAGGGCGCGCTGATCGCCAGCGTCGATCCGCGCGACGTGCGCAACTCCTACGCCCAGGCTTCGGCCGACATGGAGCTCGCCCGCGCCCGGGTGGAGACCGCCCGTGCCCAGCGCGCGCGCGCCGAGAGGCTGGCCAAGGATGGGATCCTGAGCACCCAGGACCTGGAGAACACCCGCCTGGAGGAGACCAACGCCCGCGCCCAGCTCCTGAAGGCCAGGACCAACCTGGAGCTCGCCCAGGAGAAGACCGGCGACGTCACCATCCGCGCTCCCATCACCGGCACGGTCATCGAAAAGACCGTCGAGCAGGGGCAGATCATCGCCTCGGCGAGCGGCAACGTCTCCGGCGGCACCACCCTGGTCAAGATGGCCGACCTGGCCACCGTCCGCGCCCGCGCCTTGGTAGACGAGGTGGACATCGGGCGCATCCGGGCGGGGCAGGACGCGACCGTCGAGGTCGAGGCCTACCCGGGCCGCACGTTCCGCGGCAAGGTGATGAAGATCGAGCCGCAGGCGGTCGTGGAGCAGAACGTGACCATGTTCCCCGTCCTCGTCGACCTCCCCAACCCCGAGGGCCTGCTCAAGCCGGGCATGAACGCCGAGGTGGGGATCGAGGTCGCGAACCGCGCGGGCGTGGTGGCGGTGCCCAACGGCGCCGTGGCCTCGCTGCGCGACGCTCCCGCGGCCGGAACCGCCCTCGGGCTCGAGGAGAAGGACGTCCGCGACCAGCTCGCCAAGCTCCGGTCCGAGCGCCAGGGCCGGCGCGGCGGGGAAGGGCAGACCGGCGGCGAGCGGCCGTCCCGCGGCAATTGGAACCGGGAGGGCGGCGGTGCCGGAGGCAGCCGAGGCGCCATGAACGCCGGCGGGGGCGACGTCCGCCCCGGCGTGGTGTTCGTCAAGGGCGCGAAGGGACCCGAGCCCAAGACGGTGCTTCTCGGCCTCTCCGACTGGGACTACACCGAGGTGGTGCGCGGGCTGGAGCCCGGCGCCCAGGTCTACCTGATCTCCGTGGCGCGCCTGCAGCAGCAGCAGGAGCAGTCCGCCGAACGCATGCGGCAGCGGGCCGGCGGCGGCATGCTCGGCGGTGGGAGCGCAAGCAGCGGCGGTCAGCGCAGCGGGCGGAGCGGAGGCGGAGGCTGACATGCTGCTCACCGAGATCTTCCGCGTCGCGCTGGAGGCGATCCGCGCCAACAAGCTGCGCTCGTTCCTGACCGCCCTGGGCATCATCATCGGCATCGCCGCGGTGATCACCATGGTGGCGCTCGGCGAAGGGGCGCAGCGCCAGGTGCAGGCGCGCCTCCAGGGCATGGGCGTCAACGTGGTCACGGTGCGCCCCGGCCAGGAGTTCTTCGGCGGCGTGGACCGCGGCGACGCTCGCCTGGTGGCCAAGGACGCCCGCGCGCTCCTCGAAAACCCGCGCGCCATCCAGGCGGTCAGCCCCGAGATGCAGCGCCGGCTCCAGGTGGAGTACGGCTCGGCCAACGGCAACCTGCCGATCTACGGCGTCTGGCCGGGCTACTTCGCGATCCAGAACCACAACCTCGCGGCCGGCCGGCTGTTCACCGAATCCGAGGAGCGCGGCCGGCGGCGCGTGGCCGTGCTCGGCGCTGCCGTGGGCGATCCCCTGAAGGTCCCGACCGAGGCGCTGCTCGGCGAGACGATCCGCGTGCGCGGCATCCCCTTCCAGGTGATCGGGGTGATGCAGGCCAAGGGGCAGGTCGGCTTCGGCAATCCGGACGACAACGTCTACATCCCGCTCAGCACCGCGCAGGTGCGCGTCTTCGGCGAGGAGCGCGTCGGCACCATCTACGTGCAGGCGACCGCCGCGAGCCAGCTCGACGCCGCCATCAACGAGACCGATGCCGTGCTGCGCCGCGAGCACCGGCTGCGGCCGGCCCAGCCGAGCGACTTCAACATCCGCAACCAGACCACGCTGCTCGAAACCTTCCAGGCCACGACGCGCACCTTCTCCTTCCTGCTCGCCGGCATCGCCATGGTGTCGCTCCTGGTGGGCGGCATCGGCATCATGAACATCATGCTGGTCTCGGTGACCGAGCGCACGCGGGAGATCGGCGTGCGCAAGGCGCTGGGAGCGCGCAAGCGCGACATCCTCCTGCAGTTCCTCATCGAGTCGCTGACGCTCTGCCTGGTGGGAGGCCTGATCGGCATCGCAGTGGGCGTCGGCGGCGCCACGGCGCTCTCCAAGATGGCCGGCTGGAACACCGCCATCTCGCCCGAGGCCGTGATGATCGCCTTCTTCTTCTCGGCCGCGGTGGGGATCTTCTTCGGCATCCTCCCCGCCCGCCGGGCCGCGAGCCTCGACCCGATCGAGTCGCTGCGCTGGGAATGAGATAGCACCTCCAGCGCCCGCTCGAGCTGCGGGTCCCGCCCCTCCGCCCACTCCAGCCCGGCCGGGACCTCCACGTCGGGCTTCACGCCCACCCCTTCCAGGCGCTCGCCGTCCACCTCGACGTCGTCGACGGCGAGGAAGAGCAGCGAGCCGTCCGAGAGCAGGTTGATCTGGCCGGCGACCACGGCGCCGGCCGTGCGCCCGCCCACCAGCGTCGCCCGCCTGGAGCGCTGGAGCGCCCGCGAGACCACCTCCTTGCCGCTGCGGGTGCCGCCGTCGATGAGGACCGCCACGGGCTTGCGCCAGCTCGCGGAGAAGGTCGTCCGCTTGCCCTCGCGGTCGATCCGTGTCAGGTCGGGCGCGGCCGGATCGAAGAGCTGGACGAAGGCGGGATTGCAGCCGCCCCAGCCGCCGCGGAAGTCGATCACCAGGGCGTCGGCCCCGGCGAGATCGCCCTGGAGCGCCTCTTCCAGGACCTCCTGGTGCTCGTTTCCGGCGCACGACCAGAGCGGGGCATAGGCGATCCGCCGGCCCCCGCGCTCGATCACCCGCGAGCCGGCGCGCTGGTCCTCCAGCCACTCCTCCTTGGGGCTGATGAGCCGGGGCGTGACGCGGACGGTCCGCAAAGGCCCGTCCTGCCGGCTCTGCACCTCCAGCACGACGTCCGTTCCCTCCTTCGTCTGCGAGACGATCCGGTCCCCCCGGAGCACCCCGGCCTGCGCGGCCGGACCGCCGGCGAAGGCGCGCAGGACGAAGCCGTCCGCCAGGGCCAGGCCGACGCTCTCCGTCCTGGGATCGCGCTTGAGGAAGCTTTCGAAGATGGCCAGCAGGTCGTAATACCCGGGGTCCCCGGGGAGGTAGTACTGCGTGTGCGACGTCCCGAGCTCCGCCAGGATGCGCCGGGTCTCATCGCGGAACGCCGCCCGGTCCCGGATGCCGCCGGCATAGCCCGCGTGCCTCTGCGCCCAGTCCGCGGCTGTCCGGGCATCCATGAAATGGTCCCGCACCAGGCCCACGATCTCCTTGCCGGGAGCGGAGAAGTCAGGGCCCGGGGGAGCCCCGACGGGGCGCAGGCATAAAGCCTGGGGCTTCAGCCCCAGGTGGGCTGTGCCCCAAGTTCCCGAGCCCTGGAAGGGCGCAGGCATGGGCCAGGGGCGAGAGCCCCGCAGGGGGTGGTGGGCTCCCGGGCTGGCGCCCGGGGCCAATGCCTGCGTCCCTTCGGGACTAGGGGTGTTTTGGATGGCCTTTCCTGGGGCTGAAGCCCCAGGCTTTATGCCTGCGCCCCTTTCGGGGCTTCCGGCTCCGGCGCCGGGGAGGAGAAAGGCTGTGAGAAGGGCGATGATCAGAGAACGGCGCTGTGCCATGGCGAAGGAGCCTAGCAGTGAGGATGCCCCGGTTGACAGTTGGAGGGGGTGACTCTACGATCCTTCCCTGATTCTTGCCGGGAGGAATGATGACTACGCGGCGCGATCACGTGGTCCTGCGAGAGGCCGAGAGTCTACCCAAAACCACACTCGCTGACGTTCTTGGCTGCATGAGCTATCAGGGGCCGCCGCGGACCCTCGAAGAGATGGAAGCCGCCATCGCCCAGGGAGCCCGGGAAGATTCCGATCCGTTCACAACCCCCTCGGAGAGCTCCTCACCCAGCCCATGATCCAGGTCGAGACCCGCGATGGCGTCACCTCCTTCCGCCCCGGCGATGAAGTGGCCGGGCACGCCTGGTGGCAGCTCGACCGCCCGCCGGACGAGGTCGTGGCGCGCCTCTTCTGGTACACCCAGGGCAAGGGCACCCAGGACGTCGTCATGGTCCAGGAAGAGACCTTCCCGGCGCCGGGCGGGCAGGACCAGCGCAAGTTCAGCTTCCGCCTGCCGGAAGGG
>JBJMGZ010000235.1:0-14849 GCA_045807605.1 Thermoanaerobaculia bacterium
GGCTCGTGACAAGAGCCTTTCGCCTCAGCTTCCCCGGGCTTCAGACCCTGCCCTGGACATGAAGCACAAGTCGGTCACCGCAACCTTCCCCGGGGCCGCGTATTGGATCGAGCTGGGATTGCATGGCAGGACTGCGCGAGGGCTCGCCCGGGCCGGATACCGGACCCTCGACGATCTGAAAGGCAAGAGCCGGGAGGAGCTGCTGGCCATTCCCGCGCTCGGAGAGGGAATGCTCGCGGTCTGCGAGCGGCTCCTGGGATCTGCCTTCCCTTCGCGGATCGAGGAGCTGGAGGAGCACGGTATCTCACCCTTCCTTTCTCATGCCCTGGTCCGGGCCGGCTTCGATTCCTGGGAGAAGGTTCAGAAGCTCACCCGCGAGCAGTGCATGACCGTGAACAACCTCGGGTCGGGCAGGCTGCGGGAGCTCGAAGCGGTTCTGGGCCGGCGGCTCGACTCACCTACCCGGGATCTGTGCCGGCAAGGGCTTCAACGCCCCACGGCCTACCGGCTTGCCGGCGCCGGGATTCGAGACGTGCAGGAGCTGGCGGATCGCCCCGATGAGGTTCTCCGATCCCTGGGACTCAATGCGGAAGACATCGCCGCCTGCCGCCGGCTGATCCGAAAGGCAGGAAAAGGCAGGCGGTGAGCCCGGCCGGGGCGAGCTTCCAGCTCTTGCAGGGCGGCCGAGGTGCGGCTGCCCGGTTCGAAGTGCTCGACCGGATCCGGAGCCGGTGGGGAGCGGAAGCGGCGCAAGGGGTAGAGGAACGGATCGAAGCCGGCACGGATGCCGAGGCCAGGGCATGGCTGCGGCGTTCCGCTTACTTCCTGGACCTGCCCTCCATGCTCGATCTGGAGCGTACCCTGCCGGTCTCGCTCCTGCGCATCCAGGACCTTCTCGATCTCCTGGCCGCGGGCGATCATCCGGCCCTGAGCCTGATCCACCTGCGCTTTGCGTCCCTCAGCCCGCAGTCCTGGCCTCGGGCTGAAGGCACTGCGCCCTGGCTGGAGGACATTCCTCATTCCCAGCGGGCGATCCAGCACCTCTACGGCCAGGGCTGGCTGCTGATCGGCTGCGGGCAGCGGGAACAGGCGCGTGCGATCTCGCAGAGCGTGATCCGGGGCCAGGGCATCCTGGCAAGCCGGTACGACTTGGGCTGACGCGGGGATAGGTCTTCTCGGAAGAACACAAAAGCCGGGAAGGTGTGACGAGCCGGCCTCCGCAGCGCCGTTCCGGGCGGGCAAGGCGCCGCAGGACGCCTGAGAGCGAGCGCAGGAAACAAGAAACCTGGGTGACAAGCCACCGGGTTCGTAACCTTCCGCCTTCCATTCGGGTGCCATGAAGGCTCGGATGGTCAGAAAGAGGTCATGAGGCTGGGAACCGGCGGTGTTCCGGGCTGGTACCGCTGGCGAGCAGATCATGAGTTGGATAAGAATTCGGCGCACTTCCTGGCACCTGCTGATACGCCATAGGGCTGAATTACAGATTAAGGGACCGAGGGTATTGACAGCGATCCGATGGGTGGTATACCTTGGGGACCAGTAGAGGGCTACGCCATAGCATTGATTCTCCAGTAGCACTCGGTTCGATCGTATTTAAGCTTCCGGCGCCATGAAGGCCCGGATTTTTCGAAAGGAGTAGGAAATGTCACGCACTTCGTACGCAACCACCATTGTCCACTGGGGGAACATCGACACCCGGGTTCAGGCCAGGAAGCCGGCACTGGACCACCTCGAGCCTTTGCGGGGTCAGCTGGAGGCCGAGCGGGTAGGACTGGTCGAGGCGACTCACCGCCAGTCCGCGCTCAAGACGGAAGCCCAGAACGCTTCGCGGGCGATCGACGAGCACCTCCTCCGGGGCAACGAGCTGGCGACCCGCCTGCGCGATGCCGTCCGCGCGCACTACGGCCGCGCGGCGGAAGATCTCAACGACTTCGGCATCCAGCCCCGCCGCGCACGGCCGGCATCGGTCAAGGCGAAGAACAAAAAGCCGTCTGAGAAGGGCCCCAACCCCAATCCGGCGAGCACTCCCGAGACCGATGGCCCGACCTAGGAAGCAACCGCAGTAGAGCTTGACGCTGCCGGGGGCGCGAAAGCGCTCCCGGCAGTTTTTTGGAGTGGCCTACGCCGCCGGCATCCGGCAGGTCTCCGCCCCGGCCGCCGGCAGGTAGCACTGCTGCACGTAGTCCTTGACCATGCGGTCCGCGTTGTATCTCCAGGCCAGGGTGCGGATGGCCCTCTTCACCCTTCGGATCCAGCCGCGCGGGATGCCCTCGGCGTCGCGGTCGTAGTAGAGCGGCACGACCTCGCGCTCCAGCACGTCGAACAGGGCCTCGGCGTCGCGCTCGTCGTGCAGGTCCGGGTTGGTGTGGATCTCGCCGTGGCCGATCGCGAAGCCGTTGGTGCCGTCGTAGCCCTCGGCCCACCAGCCGTCCAGGATCGAGCAGTTGAGGACGCCGTTCAGGATGCACTTCTCGCCGCTCGTGCCGGACGCCTCCTGCGGCCGGAGCGGGTTGTTCAGCCAGACGTCCACACCCTGGACGAGCTGCCGGCCGACGTGCATCGAGTAGTTCTCGACGAACACGATCCGGCCGGCGAAGCGCGGGTCGCGCTCCAGGCTCGCGACCCGCTGCGCCAGAGTCTTGCCGGCCGTGTCCCGCGGATGCGCCTTGCCGGCGAAGACGAGCTGGAGCGGGCGCTCCGGATGGTTGACCAGCCGGTCGAGCCGCTCCAGGTCGCGGAACAGGATGTCCGCCCGCTTGTAGGTGGCGAAGCGGCGGGCGAAGCCCAGGGTGAGCGCATCGGCGAGGAGCGGCTCGCCTCCGGACGAGCTCATCGGATCCCCCATCCCGAGCCGCGCGCGGCGGTCGGCGAGGCGCCCGCGCACGAAGCTGAACAGCCGCGTCTTGAGCACCTGGTGGACCTCCCAGAGCTCGGCGTCGGGGATGAGGTCGATCTTCGACCAGAGGTCGGGCCGGCAGATCGAGTCGAGCCAGCTCTGCCCGAGATAGTGGACGAGCAGGCTGTGCATGTCCGCGGCCATCCAGGTGCGCACGTGGACGCCGTTGGTGATGTGGCCGATCGGGACTTCCTCCTCGGGCCGGCCCGGGTAGAGGTGGTGCCACATGCGGCGCGACACCCGGCCGTGGAGGGCCGAGACGCCGTTGGTGCGGCGGCTGAGGCGCAGGGCGAGCACGGTCGGGCAGAAGGTCGAGGCGGGATCGTCCGGCCGTTCCGCGCCGAGCGCCAGCACCTCGTCGAGGGTCATGCCGAGGCCGGCGGCCAGCGGCTCCAGGTGCGGCCCCGCGAGATCGAGACGGAAGCGGTCGTGCCCGGCTTCGACCGGCGTGTGGGTGGTGAACACGCCCGCCGCCGCCACCTCGCGCAGGGCGCCGGCCGCGTCCAGTCCCTCGCGCTCGACCTTGTGCCGCGCCCATTCGAGCAGGGCGAAGGCCGAGTGGCCCTCGTTCAGGTGGAGGACCGAGGGGTGGATGCCGACGGCGCCGAGCGCCCGGAAGCCGCCCACGCCGAGCAGGATCTCCTGCTGGATGCGGGTCTCCTGGTCGCCGCCGTAGAGGCGGGCGGTGAGCTCCTGGTCCTCGGGCGAGTTGGCGTCGTCGCGGGCGTCGAGGAGGAGCAGGCGGCTGCGGCCCACCTGGACGTGCCAGAGCCGGAGCTGGACCGTGCGGCCCGGCAGCTCGACCGCGACGCGCAGCGGCTCGCCGTCGGGAGAGAGCAGCGGGTCGGCCGGCAGCTCCGCCGAGCCGATCGGCTCGTAGAGGTCCTGCTGCCAGCCGGTCTCGTCGATGAGCTGGTGGACGTAGCCCTCGTGGTAGAGCAGGCCGACGCCGACCACCGGCACGCCGAGGTCGCTCGTGCTCTTGAGATGGTCGCCGGCGAGCACGCCCAGGCCGCCGGAGTAGATGGGCAGCGACGGGTGGATGCCGAACTCGGCGGAGAAATAGGCCACCGGGTGAGCCAGCAGCGGGCCGGCGTGGATCGTGCCCCAGCTCTCGGCGCCGTCCAGGTACTGTTGCAGGCGGCGGAAGGCCTGGTCGATGCGGGTCTGCATCTCCAGGTCCTGCACCCGCCGCGAGATCTCCTCTTCGGGGATCCTCTGCAGGAGGGCCACGGGGTTGTGGTAGACCGCCTTCCAGACGTCGGGGTCGAGCTCGCGGAAGATGGCGCGGATGTCGGGCTGCCAGGACCACCAGAGATTGCGGGCCAGCTCGCGCAGCTTTTTTGTCGTATCGGGAGGTATCTCGCTCGTCATCTCGGCTCCAGGTCGAACGGGCAATATATCTGAACGCCGGAGCGAACGCCGGAGCAATTTTCCTTGCCCCCCCCCCCCCCGAACTATAGTACTGTGTATGGCCGAGTCTTGATTTTGCAAGGAGACTTGGATTGGAGGGGCAGTCCATGGATGCGGAGCCTGCGCTGGCCGCGGAATCCATCACCTCGGAGTTCACCCGACTCCTCGAGTACCTCAAGGCCAGCCGCGGCTTCGACTTCAGAGCCTACAAGGTCTCCAGCCTGATGCGGCGCGTCCAGAAGCGGATGCGCGAGGTCGAGATCGAGAGCTACGCCGCCTATGCCGACTACCTGGAGGTCCATCCCGACGAGTTCGGGCCGCTGTTCGACACGGTCCTGATCAACGTCACGAGCTTCTTCCGCGATGCGCCGGCCTGGGAGTACCTGAAGATGCACATCCTCCCCAGGATCCTGGAGCAAAAGGTCTCGGCGGCGCCGATCCGGATCTGGTGCGCCGGCTGCGCGTCGGGGGAGGAGGCCTACTCCCTGGCCATGCTGATGGCCGAGGCGATCGGGGAGGACGGGCTCCGGCTGCGGGCCAAGATCTATGCCACGGACGCGGACGAGGGCGCGCTCGCCGCGGCGCGCCAGGGGATCTACGACCAGCGGCACGTCGAGGGCGTCCCGGCAGAGCTGCTGGAGAAGTACTTCGAGAAGGCCGGCGGCCGGTACCACTTCCGCAGCGACCTGCGCCGGTGCCTGATCTTCGGCCGGCATGACCTCATCCAGGACGCCGCGATCTCGCGGCTGGACCTGCTGGCCTGCCGCAACACCCTGATGTATTTCAACGCGGAGGCCCAGGAGAAGATCCTGGCCCGGTTCCACTTCGCCCTGCACAAGGAGGGATACCTTTTCCTGGGCAAGGCCGAGACGCTGCTCAGCCACAACCGCAGCTTCAAGCCGGTGGATCTGAAGCACCGGATCTTCGCCAGCACCACGAACAGCAACCTGCGCGACCGGCTCCTGGCCCTGAGCCCGGGCGCAGGCAAGGCGGAGCCGAACGGCGGCACCCCGACCCTGCGCATCCGGGAGGCCTCCTTCGAAGCGAACCCGGTGGCCCAGATCGCGGTCGACCGCCGGGGCCATCTCGCGCTGGCGAACGACAAGGCGCGGCGGATGTTCAGCCTGTCTCCGGCCGACGTGGGCCGGCTGGTGCAGGACCTTGGGATCTCCTACCGGCCGGTGGAGCTGCGCTCGCACATCGAACAGGCTTATGAGTCCCGGTCCCCCGTCCAGCTCAGCGGCGTGGAGTGGCGCCTGGCCGGCAGCGCCGAGCCGCGGCACCTCGAGATCCAGGTCGTGCCGCTGTTCGACGGCAAAGGGGCGCTCCTGGGGGCGAGCATCGCTTTCCCCGACGTGAGCCAGGCCTTCCAGCTCCGGGCCGACCTGGAGCGCGCGCACCAGGAGCTGGAGACCGCGTACGAGGAGCTGCAGTCGGCCAACGAGGAGCTGGAGACCACGAACGAGGAGCTCCAGAGCACGGTGGAGGAGCTGGAGACCACGAACGAGGAGCTGCAGTCGGCCAACGAGGAGCTGGAGACCATGAACGAGGAGCTCCAGTCCACGAACGAGGAGCAGCGCACGTTGAACGTCCAGCTCCAGCAGAGCTCCGAGGACCTCAACCTGGTCAACAGCTACTTCGAAGCGGTCCTGACCGGCCTGAAGGCCGCGGTAGTGGTTCTGGATCGCTCTTTGCAGGTCCGGATCTGGAGCGAGAAGGCCGAGGACCTTTGGGGCCTCCGGCGGGAGGAGATCGAGGGCAGGCCCTTCCTCGACCTGGACATCGGGCTGCCGGTCCGAGAGCTGCGTGAGCCGTTGCGGCACTGTCTCGCCGGGAAGGGACAACAGGCGGCAGACCTCGACGCGGTGAACCGCCGGGGCAAGTCGTTCCGCTGCCGCATCCGGTGCACGCCGCACCCGGGCGGCAACGGGGGAATCGACGGCATCATCCTGCTGATGGAGGAGAGCGAGCGCGGGTAACCAGGCTGTTTGAGACCAGGCAGTTTGAGGGAGGTTTTCATGCCGAGAGGCACGGTCGAGAGCCGGTCGAACCGTCTGCACGAGCAGCTGAGGTCGTTGCGGGAGCAGGTTTCGACGCCGGATTCGATCTCGAGGCGGCAGACGGTGGAGGCCTTGGAGGCGCTGCAGATGTCGCTGCAGGAGCTGGAGGTGGCCGAGGCGGAGCTGATCCAGCAGCACGAAGCGCTGGAAGAGATGCAGGAGGCGCTGGAGATCGAGCGCCACCGCTACCGGGAGCTGTTCGAGCTGGCGCCGGTCGCCTACCTGGTCACGGACGGCCAGGGCACGATCCAGACCGCCAACCCGGCGGCCTGCGAGCTGGTGGGCCGCTCGGCCAAGGCGCTGACCGGCAAGCCCCTGCCGGTCCTGGTCCGGCCGGAGGACCGTCAACTCTTCCGCGACATGATCCGCAACCTCCACCGGCGGGAGGAGAGAGAGGTGGTGTTCCTGTCCCGCCAGCCCCGCGACGAGGAGCGGGTGGTGCTCGTCACCGTCCAGAAGGACGAGGACCGGCCGCTCCAGCCGGCCACCCTGCGCTGGGTGCTGCGCGACGTCACCGAGCAGAAGGCGAGCGAGCAGGCCCTGCGCGGCGCCGAAGAGCGGCTGCGCCACTCGCAGAAGCTGGAGGCCGTCGGCCGGCTGGCCGGCGGCGTCGCCCATTCGTTCAACAACCTGCTGGCGGCCATCGCCCTGCACGCCGAGCTGCTGCTCGAGGCCCGCGGCTCGGAAGGGGAGCGGCTGCGGCACGCCGAGGAGATCCAGAGCGCCGGCGAGCGCGCCGCGGCGCTCGCGCGCCAGCTCCTGGCCTTCAGCCGCAAGCAGGTCCTGCAGCCCCGGCCGCTGGACATCAGCCGCGAGATCGCGGGCATGGTGCCCATGCTGCGCCGCCTGGTCGGAGAGCACATCGAGCTGGAGGCGCGGCTCGATCCGGACGCGGGCTGGATGCACGGCGATCTCGGGCAGCTCGAGCAGGTCATCCTCAACCTGGTGGCCAACGCCCGCGACGCCATGCCGGATGGCGGGCGTCTCGGCCTCGAAACGCGCGCCGCGGAGGTCAACGGGCAGGGCGGCCGCTTCCCGGGCCTCAAGCCGGGGCCGTACGTCGAGATCGCCGTGCGCGACACCGGCACCGGGATGGCGGACGAGATCCGCAGCCGGCTCTTCGAGCCCTTCTTCACCACCAAGGACCGCGACAAGGGGACCGGCCTCGGCCTGGCCACGGTGTACGGCATCGTCCGCCAGAGCGGCGGCGACATCGCGGTCGAGAGCCGTCCCGGGGAGGGGTCCTCCTTCGTCCTCTTCCTGCCCGGCGTGGAGAAGCCGGCGGAGCAGGGCCGTCCCGAGCGCGAGCCGCGGGACCAGGAGACGGGCAGCGAGGTGATCCTCTTCGTCGAGGACGAGGAGAACATCCGCCATCCCGCCCGCGAGGTGCTGGAGTCGCGCGGCTACACGGTGCTCTCGGCCAGCGACGCGGCCGAGGCGCTGAAGATCGCGGGCGACTGGGCGGGTACGATCGACCTCCTGGTCACCGACGTGGTCATGCCGGGGATGAACGGCAGCCAGCTCGCCGACGAGATCTGCCGCCGGCGGCCGTCCGTCAAGGTGCTCTACATCTCGGGCTACCCCGAGGACGCGATCGCCCGCCACGGCGTGCTCGAGCCTGACCGGTCGTTCCTGCAGAAGCCGTTCCCTCCGGGGGTGCTGACGCGCAAGGTACGCGAGGTCCTGGACCGGGAGGCAGCTTGCTCGGCCGCGTGATCCTGCTGGGCGCCTCCGCGGGAGGGGTCCATGCCCTCCAGGAGGTGGTCAAGGGGCTGCCCGCCGACCTGCCGGCCGCGGTCCTGGTGGTGCTCCATGTGTCCCCCTACGGCAGGAGCGCCATGCCGGCGATCCTCTCCCGGGCCGGGGTCCTGCCCGCGCTCCATCCCGAGGATGGCGAGCCCATGCAGGAGGGGCGGGTCTACGTGGCGCCCCCGGACCATCACCTCATCGTCCAGGACGGCAGGGTCCGCCTCTCCCACGGGCCTTCCGAGAACGCCCAGCGGCCGTGCGTCGACGTCCTGTTCCGGACCGCGGCCCAGGCCTACGGCCCGCGCGTCATCGCCGTGGTCCTCACCGGCAATCTGGACGACGGCACCGCCGGCCTCGCCGTCGTCAAGCGGCTCGGCGGCATCTCGATCGTGCAGGACCCTGCCGGCGCCGACTACCCGAGCATGCCGGCCAGCGCCATCCACAACATGGAGGTCGATCACGTCGTCCCGCTCGCGGACATCCCGCGGCTCCTCGTCGACCTCTGCAACCAGCCGCTGGGGGATGATCCGGATCCGGATGAGGAGGGCCGCGACATGAAAGAAGAGGTCGAGCACGGGCAGGACCCCCAGGAGTCCGGAGTCCCCTCCGACCTCACCTGCCCGGCCTGCGGCGGGTCGCTGCGCGAGAGCCGGGTCGACTCGGTGATCCACTTCCGCTGCCGCACCGGGCATGCCTACTCTCCCGAGAGCCTGCTCGCCAAGCAGACCGACACGATCGAGGAGTCGCTCTGGGCTGCCGTCCGTTCCCTGGAGGAGAACGCCGCCCTGGCGCGGCGGATGGAGAGGCGGATGCGCCAGCTCCGCGGCAGCGGTCCCGCCGGCGACGCGCGCTACGGCAAGCGGGCCAGGGAGGCGGAGCGGCATGTCAACGTGCTGAGAGAGATGCTCGTCAAGGCCGAGGAAGGCACGCAGGAGCTGGACACGGAGGAGGCCCTGCCCAGGAAAGCCTCGACCCGCACTTGACCGGACGAGGACCGGCCCTGATGGCGTAGAATCCTCTCCACTGTGGAGAAAGATTCCGAGAGGGCCGAGCCGCAACGGAATGAGGTCGAGACGCTCCTGCGTCTGATCGACGACGAGATCCTCAAGTCGCGCATCTCGAAGCGCAAGCTGGAGAAGATCCTGGGCCAGGGCCAGGGCTACGTGGGGAGCCTGATCAAGGGCCGGATCACGCTCAAGGTCGGGCACGTCTACGACATCGGCGAGGCGCTCGGCCTGGAGCCGCTGCTGCTCTTCTTCCGCGCCGCGCCGAAGGAGAACCAGGAGCGCCTGCTCAAGGCTCTCGGCGCCCGGCCCGCGGATGGCGACGGAGATCCCTCGGCGCCGATGACCCGCGAGGAGATCGAGGAGCTCGTGCGCAAGGTCGTCCGCCAGGAGCTGGCGCGCCTAGCTACGAGTTGATCCCATCCCCTCTCTCCCCGACCCTCTCCCCCGCCTGCGCGGGGAAGAGGGAGCCCCCTTTCCACCCGTCTGCTCATCTCACGAGGAGATGGTAAACCAGCCCGGCCGCCGCGCTGGCCGCGAGCGTCGTCAGCATCCCGAGCTTGAAGCGGAACAGCGCCAGGAACGCGAAGGCCGCGAGCACCACCGCCGCCCAGTCCACCGTCCCCCAGTCCGGCACGAGCAGCCGCATCTCCATCCACCGCACCTCCCCGACCTCGCCGAAGAGGACGTGGATGGAGAACCAGACCGCCAGGTTCAGGATCACCCCCACCACCGCGGCCGTGATCGCGGCGAGAGCCCGGCTCAGCCCCTTCCTTCCCCGCAGCGCCTCGATATAGGGCGCGCCGAGGAAGATCCAGAGGAAGCAGGGGACGTAGGTCACCCAGGTGGCGACCAGCGACCCGAGGACGGCCGCGACCCACGGATCGAGCCCGCCGGGGTGGCGGTAGGCGCCCAGGAAGCCCACGAACTGGACCACCTGGATGAGCGGCCCCGGCGTGGTCTCGGCCATCCCGAGGCCGTCGAGCATCTCGCCGGCCGTGAGCCAGCGGTAGGTCTCCACCGCCTGCTGCCCGACGTAGGCGAGCGCCGCGTAGGCGCCGCCGAAGGTGACCAGCGACATCTGGCTGAAGAAGACCCCCTCCCGCACCAGCACGTGATCCCGCCCGAAGATCCCGGCGAGAGCGGTCAGCGGCACGATCCAGAGCGTCAGGCAGACGGCGAGCACGCGGAGCGAGCGTCCCAGCGAGGGCTGCACCCGGACCGCCTGAGCCTCGACCGGCTCGGGCGCGGGAATCCAGCGCCCGCCGAGCCAGCCGAGCAAACCCGCGGCCACCACGATCACGGGGAACGGCACCTGGAAGAAGAAGATCCCCACGAACGCCGCCGCGGCGAAGCCCACCATCACCCGGTTGCGAAGCGCCCGCCTGCCGATGCGGACCACGGCCTCGGCCACGACCGCCATCACCGCCGGCTTGAGCCCGAAGAAGAGGCCGGCGACGAAGGCGGTCTCGTGGAAGCCGGCGTAGAGCACGCTCAGGGCGAGGATCGAGAGGAACCCGGGGAGCACGAAGAGGGTGCCGGCCACGAGGCCGCCCGGCGTGCGGTTCAGGAGCCACCCGAGGTAGATGGCGAGCTGCTGCGCCTCGGGGCCGGGGAGGAGCATGCAGTAGTTGAGGGCATGGAGGAACCGGGGCTCGTCCACCCAGCGCTTCTCGTCCACGAGGATGCGGTGCATGACCGCGATCTGGCCGGCCGGCCCGCCGAAGCTCTGGACCGCCACCCGCAGCCAGACCCGGACGGCTTCGGAGAAGGGCACCGCGTCGTTCAGGAGGTCCCCTTCAGCGACTGGTACAGCCCCTCGAAGAGCGCGGTGCCGTGGCGCTCCAGCTCCTCGTCGGGCCATCCCGCGGCCAGCCAGCCGCGCAGGATGCCATCGATCCCGGCTGCCTCGGGGGGAGAGGACAGCCCGTCCCGCAGGTCGATCTCGTGGACGATCGCGGCGAGCGCGCGCAGGGCCGGATCGTCCAGTCCGAACGCGGCGAGGAGAGTCTCGAAGGTGCACAGATTCGCGGAATGCCTGCCGGAGTGGCCGAAGTCGGCGCCGGGCAGGTCGAAGGAGACCTCCCCCTCCCGCGGCTCGCCGTAGCGGATGACGGCCTCGGGATCGACGAACCGGCGGAGCAGCCAGGCCGAGGCGAGGCGGTCCACGTGCGGCCGCGGCCGGGTGACCCAGGTCCGGCCGCGATAGCGCGCGAGCTCGGCCGGGGGGACCCCGTGCTCGGGCTTCTCCTCCAGGTGGGCGAGGGCCGCGGCGGCCCGCGGTCCTTCGGGAGCGGCGAACCAGTCCATGCGGCTGACCTCGTCGAAACGGCGGCGGAGCTTCTCCAGCTTGCCGCGGTCCGGGTTTTGAGCGAGAGCCTCGGCCTCCTCGGCGATCTTGCGGTAATCCTCGTCGCGGGCCGAGCGGAAGGCTTCGACGACGCGGGCGCGCTCGCTCTCCTCCAGGTGATCGACCTCCAGCACGAGCGCCTGGCCGCCGCCGTCGCGGATCTCCTGGGCGAGCCAGGCGAACGCCTCGCGCGCCTCCGCGCTCTCCGGGAGCAGGTGGAGAGACCCTGCCGGGGAGACGGTGCCGAGCTGGCGCAGGCGGCGCCAGACTGCCACCCTCCGGCTGGAGGACGGGTCCGAGAGCGAGTAGGCGAGGGCGAGCCAGCGCATCAGATCGATTTGGGTCCCCCTCCGGGGCCAGATACTGCGTGCACCAGGCACGCTGCGACTCCGACGGCGAACGCAGTATAGAGGGGCCAGCGCGGGTCGAGCGTCCACAGCCATCCGCCCACGAGCGAGGCCGGGAACACGGCGAGCCCGCGCACCAGGTAGTAGACGCCCACGGACCGGCCGCGGGCATGGGCAGCGGAGAGGTCGAGGATCATGGCCTTGCGCGCCGGCTCCCCGGTCTCCCGCAGGCCCGCGACGACGAACGCGGCCGCCAGGCCGGCGGTTCCGGAGGCCCGCGCCAGGATCAGGGGGAACAGCGCGAAGAAGGCGAACGTAAGGAGGACGAACGGCTTGCGGTCCATGCGGTCCGACATCCGCGCCACGGGGATGTAGACCAGGGTGGCGGTGATCATCTGAAGGCTCGTCAGCCATCCGAACCGCGCCGGGCCGGCGCCGAGGACGTCCATCACGAAGAGGACGATGAACACCTTGGGGATGCCCTCCGCCCACCGGGCGAGGATATCGGCGGTCAGGAGCCGCTTGAGCCCGGGGTCCATCCCGCGCCAGAGGCTGCCGAGGCGCTCCGTGTCTGCTGCCGGGGCGGGAGGCTCCACGTAGGAGCGGCGCAGGATGAAGATCCCGACGAAGGCCAGGACGATCGTGACCGCCAGCCCGGCCCGCACGCCGTCGAGGAAGCCGAGCCGGGAGATCAGCCATCCGCCCAGGGGAGGAGCCAGGATGATCGGCACCCGCTTGAGGATCGATTGGACCCCGAACCCCATGGCGCGCTGGGAGGAAGGGAGATTGTCGCCGAGGACCGCGAAGATGGCCGGGAGCGTGAGGCTGCTCCAGGCCATGACCAGCACGGTGCCGGCGATCACCCAGGGCCAGCCCGGGGCCACGAGGTAGAGGAGATAGCCGCCCGCGGCGAGCAGGGCGAACAGCTCGAGAGCCCGCCGCCGGCCCATCCGGTCCGCCGCCCAGCCGCCGGGGTAGGGATAGAGAGCATCGAGCAGCTCGCGCAGGGTGCCGTAGGCGGCGACCGTCCACGCGCCCGCCCCCAGGACCTCCAGGTACTTGGGAACGAACCGCACCCACAGCTCCTCGCCCATCCCGAGGACGAGGAAGGCCGCGAGCATGGCCACGACGTTGCGCCGCATGGAGCGAGTGTAACTCGCGTTTCTGTGACGGGCAACGGTTGTTTCTTATCGACGGGCGCACCCCACTGTAGAGACGCCCCGTGGGGCGTCTCTCGGACGCGGCAATGCCGTCCCGGAAACCGATTCATCCCGCGGGGCGACCGTGCCAGACCGATGTGTATTCGCCGCCATTGGGAGACGCCCCACGGGGCGTCTCTACAGTGGGGGGTGAGGTCTATTTTCCCGGAGGCCGGCTGGGCCGCATCTCCACCAGGCTGGGCAGGGCGTTGTCCGGATAGTTGATCAGGTGGAGGACCATGGATGCGATGTCCGCGGGCTGGAGCTTCCAGCTCCCCTCGCCGTGTCCGCCGCCGAACTCAGTGGCGACGCTGCCGGGCAGGATGGACGCGACCCGGATGCCGTGGGGCCGCAGGTCGAGCATGGCGGCCTCGGACAGGCCGATCAGGCCGAACTTGCTGGCGTTGTAGGCCGCTCCGCCCGCGAAGGGGTTCCTGCCGGCGAGCGAGGCGATGTTGACGATCCAGCCGGAGCCCTGCTTCTTCAGGGCCGGGGCCACCGCCCGGATGAAATAGAAGCAGCCGTTCAGGTTGGTCTCGATGACTTCGCGGAACTGGTCGCCGGAGATCTCGTCCACGGGTCCGAACCGGCCGAGGCCGGCGTTGTTGACCAGGCAGTCGATCCGGCCCTCGGCGTCCAGCACCTCCTTGACGAAGCGCTCGACCTGTCCCTGGTCGCGGACGTCCACGGCCCGGCCCTGGAGCTGGCCGCCCATCTCGCGCAGGGCGCTGTCCACGGAATCCTGGCTGCGGCTGCAGATCCAGACCTTCCACCCCTCCGCGAGGAAGGCTTCGGCGATGCCCCGGCCGATGCCGCGGCTGCCTCCGGTGACGATCGCGATGTCACTCATGCGTCCTACCTCCGATGGGATACTCTAGCGGAATCAGTCAGGCGTCCCGGCTGTTTTGATGAGTCGAAAGGAGGGGTAGACCAACACCATGGGTGCATACCTCATCTTCATGATCCCGGCGCTGCTGCTCTCTCTCTGGGCCAGCTTCCGGACGAAGTCGGCGTTCAACAAGTATCAGAAGGTCCGGACGGCCCGGGGCTTGACGGGTGCCCAGGCCGCGCACGAGATGCTCCAGCGGGCGGGGATCCTCGACGTGAAGATCGTCCCGACGCAGGGGTTCCTCTCGGACCATTACAACCCGCTCAACAAGACGCTCGCGCTGTCGCCGCCGGTCTACGGCTCCAACTCGGTGTCGGCGATCGGGGTGGCCTGCCACGAGGCGGGGCATGCGATCCAGCATGCCAACCACTATGCGCCGCTCTGGCTGCGCTCCGCCCTGGTGCCGATGGCGAAGATCGGCTCGACGCTGAGCTACATCGTCATCCTCGCGGGCCTGTGGTTCCTGCGCTCGCCGGAGACGATCTACTTCGGCTGCCTGCTGTTCTCGGGGGTGGTGCTGTTCCAGATCGTGACCCTGCCGGTCGAGTACGACGCCTCGGCAAGGGCGAAACGGCTGGCGGTGGACAACGGCATCATCCTGCCGCAGGAGCGCGAGGGCATGGACCGCGTCCTCAACGCGGCGGCCCTCACCTACGTGGCGGCGGCGGTGTCGTCGGTGATGACGCTGCTGTACTACCTGTCTCTCGCCAGCGGCATGCGGCGGAGTTGATCCCATCCCCCCTCTCCCCGGCCCTCTCCCCCGCCTGCGCGGGGGAGAGGGAGATTCCGCCTGCCGGTTGACCATGCAGGCAGGTCGATCCTACACTGCCTGCATGCAATACACGCTTCGCAACGTCCCCTCACATCTCGACGAGGCTCTGCGGCAACGTGCGCAGGACGAGGGGAAGAGCTTGAACGACGTAGCCCTGGAAGCCCTCCTGA
>JBJMGZ010000236.1:0-10413 GCA_045807605.1 Thermoanaerobaculia bacterium
CGGGGCGTCTCCGCAGCGGCGGCATCCTTCCAGCGACCACAGCGTGCCAGCGGTTTATCGGCGGCCTTCCGGAGGAGACGCCCCACGGGGCGTCTCTACATTGGGGGGCAGGCTGTCGATAAGTTAGCGCGTATGCCCACAAGGGGCGCCCCTACTCCAGCTTCACCAGCTTCGGCTCGGAGATCGTCTTGCCGTCGAAAACCCGCAGCACCAGGGAGGAGGTCCCCTTGCTCGCCACGCAGCCGGTGAGGAGGATCCAGGTGTCCCCCTTGGGGACGAGGATCTGGGTGAGGCCGAGCGACTCGTTGCGGGTGCGCATCTCGCTGCGCGCCTCGCCGAGGCGGATCCAGTCGCCGCTCTGGGTCAGGCGGGTGAGCAGGATCTTCTCCTCCGAGGGCACGCGGCGGTCGAACCAGGCGAGGCGCAGGGCGCCCTCGTGGTCGCCGTAGGGGAGGTCCACCCACCAGTCGCTGCCCTGCCGCCAGATGCCCACGGTGCCCTCCGCGCCCTCGTCTTTTCCCCACGGGGTCCAGGTGGAGCGGCGCCACTTCCTGCCCGAGTCGTCGGAGAGATAGACGACGCCGTCGCCCGAGATGTAGGCCGCGGAGCTGCCGGTCAGGGCGACGAGCTGGCCGCGCCGCGCCGCAGGAAGGCTGGGCACGCCCGCCACCCAGACCTCGGGGCGGCCCGAGGCGGAGAACAGGCCGGTGCCGGCGAGCACGCCGTCCTTGCGCTGCGGCGCGGGCAGGGCCGGCGGCTCGCCCACGGCGGTGACCGCCAGCTCGCCGCGGTCCTTCCACTCCCGGTTCTGCAGGCGGAACGCCTTCACCTTCACCGTCCCGTTCTGCGCGGTCGCCGAGTGGACCAGGAACCAGGGCGCGCCCGTGCGGTCGTAGGTCGGCGCGATGTTGACGGCCGCGGGCAGGAGGAGCGGGTCGCCGATCGGCTCCCACTCGCCGGCCGTCCAGCGCACCGGCTGGATGCACGACTTGCCACAGGGAGAAGCCGCGATCACCGGCCCGGGTCCCACGGAGCCGCCGAAGCGCCCCTTGGCGCGGTCCGGATGGAGCCGCGCGCGGGTGCCGCCGGCGCCGAGCTCGACGATCCAGGGGTCGCCCGGACCCACGGCCGGCGCGGAGAAGAGCATCGTCCCCGTCGTGGTGTCGATGCCGATCAGCGTGAGCGGGCTCGTGCTGCCGCAGATGGGACCGGCCGCGAGGGCGGTGCCCTCCGCCAGCGCCAGGAACAGGAGAGCGAGCGGAGCGATGCGGCCGGCCATGGTGGTCCTCCTGCCAGGACGTTTTCAGGAAAGATTGCGCGGTTCGCGGACCCCGCGCGCCCAGTGCTGCGCGCGCATCCCCTGGATGCGGCGGATGCGCTCCTCGGCCACGCGGTCGGCGGAGCGCGAGCTGGGCATCGACTCGGCGCGGGAGATCTCGAACACGCGGATCATGTTGGCGTAGATGCCGCGGGCCATGTGCATGGCCCGGTCGCGGTGGTAACCGCCGAGCTCGTTGTAGACGTTGATCAGGCCGCCGGCGTTGCCCACGAAATCGGGCGCATAGAGGATGCCGCGCTCGTGGAGGGCGAGGCCGTCGCGCTCCACGTCCGCGAGCTGGTTGTTGGCGGCGCCCGCCACGATCTTGCAGCGCAGGGCGGGGATCGTGCGCTCGTCGAGCACCGCGCCGAGGGCGCACGGGGCGAGCACGTCGCAGTCGATCCCCAGCACCTCGTCCACGGGGACGATCTCGGCGCCCAGCTCCTCGCGCGCCCGGCCGGTGCGCTCGGGATCGAGGTCGGCCACGAAGAGCTTCGCCCCCTCCTCCTTCAGGTAGGTCGCCAGGTGGTAGCCGACGTTGCCGAGCCCCTGGACGGCGACGGAGCGTCCGGCAAGGTCGCTGCCGCTGCCGTTGCCGTAGCACCAGTGGACCGCGGCCTTCATGCCCTGGAGGACGCCGAAGGCGGTGACGGGCGACGGATCGCCGCCGCCGCCCAGGGACGGCGAGACGCCGGTGACCCAGCGGGTCTCGGAGAGGATGACCTCCATGTCGTCCATGCCCGTGCCCACGTCCTCGGCCGTGATGTAGAGGCCGTTCAAGGATTCGACGAACTGGCCGAAGCTGCGCAGCAGGGCCTCGCTCTTGTCTTTCTTCGGATCGCCGACGATCACGGCCTTGCCGCCGCCCAGGTTCAAGCCCGCGGCGGCGGCCTTGTAGGTCATGCCGCGGGACAGGCGCAGCACATCGGTGAGCGCCTCGTCCATGTTGTTGTAGGGCCACATGCGGACCCCGCCCAGCCCGGGGCCGAGCACGGTCGAGTGGACGGCGATGATGGCCTGCAGGCCCGCCTCGGGGCTGGAGCAGAAGAGCACCCGCTCGTGTCCCATCTCCGCCATCTGCTGGAAGAGCTCCATTCCCACTTCCTTTCTGCGGTCACAAACGCCGGGAGTCTAACCGATCTCAGCCCGCCTCGCTGCCGCCGAGCTCGGTGACCAGCATCGCCGCGATCACCAGCCCGCCGCCGATTCCGAGGGCCGCGGTCCACGGCTCGACCCCGAGGGCGACAGAGAGGGCTGCGGCGATCACCGGCTCCAGCGTGAGGATCACCCCGGCCTCGACCGCCGAGAGATGGCGCTGGGCATAGAGCCAGGCCGCGAACGCCGCGGCCGTGGCGAGCACCCCGATGACCAGCACGGCCACGAGCGGCGCGCCGGTCACCTCTCTCGCCGCAGGCGGATCGAACAGCAAGGACGGCAGGGCGAGGACCGCGACCACGCCGAACTGGGTGACGGCGAGCGGGCCGAGCGGGTTGCGCCGCGTGATCCGCTCCAGGACCAGGGGGTAGGCGGCGAAGACCACCGCGCAGGCCAGGGTCAGGGCGTCCCCCCTGCCGAGCTCCGCGCCGGACACGTCCCGCCGGTAGAGCGTCCACACTCCGGCAAAGGCGAGGACCGAGCCCACGGCCGGCCCCCAGCGCAGCCCCCGCCCCGCGAACAGGCCGAAGACCGGGACCAGGATCACCGAGATGGCGGTCAGGAACGCCGAGCGCGACGGCGTCGTCCACAGCAGGCCCGCGGTCTGGAGCGCGAAACCGGCGAACAGGATGACGCCGAGGACCATCCCGTCCCGCCGCACGCCGGGAGTCCACCTGCCCCAGGCCAGCGGCAGCAGCAGCAGCGCGGCGAGGACGAAGCGGTAGGCGATCAGGTGGAAGACCGGGATCTCCTGAAGCGCCTTCTGGACGAGCACGAAGCTGGCGCCCCAGACCACGGTGGCGCCGAGCATGGCGAGGCGGGGCAGGAGCCGGGCCTTCAGATCTTCCCCAGCGCCGCCAGCACCTGCTCGTCGTGGCCGTCGACGTTGACCTTCTTCCACGACTTCGCCACCTTGCCCTCGCGGTCGATCAGGAAGGTGGAGCGCTGCACGCCCATGGACCTGCGGCCCATGAAGGTCTTCTCCCGCCAGGCGCCGTACTGCTCCGAGATCCGGTGGCCCTCGTCGGCGAGGAGGGGGAAGTTGAGGCTGTACTTGTCGCGGAACCGGCCGTGGCTGGCCACGTCGTCCGGGGAGACGCCGAGCACCACGGCGCCCCTACTCTCCAGGTCGGGCCGGCGGTCGCGGAAGGCGCAGGCCTCCTTGGTGCAGCCGGGGGTGTCATCCTTGGGGTAGAAGTAGAGCACGACGGGCTTGCCCCGGAAGTCGGAGAGCCGCACGTCGTTGCCCTGGTCGTCCTTGAGCGTGAAATCGGGCGCGGTTTCGCCCTCCTGGATCCAATCGGTCATCTCGATGTCCTCCGGATGTGGTAGGCCTCGCCGTCCCAGAGCCGGAACGGCTGGCTGCCGGCCACCAGCAGCTCCAGCCCGGAGCTCCGGCAGAGGCGCTCGACGTCGCGGCCGTCGGCCTGGCGGCTGGCGCGGTATGAGTAGTTGAGGAGCACGAAGTCGCCGCCCGGGCGGAGCACGCGGGCGATCTCGTCGAAATGGGTGGAGACGAGCTCGCGTCCCCCCTGGTAGATGTAGGGGAAGGAGTCGGCGGCGAGCACGAGGTCGAAGCTGCGGTCGGCGAAGCCCGCGAGGTCCTGCCCCGAGCAGCGCTCGAGGCGGACGTTGGCGAGGCCGGCGCAGCGCCGGCGGGCCGCGGCGATCATGTTGCCGGAGATGTCGACGCCGTGGGACTCGCGCACCCGCGGAGCGAGAGCGGCCTGGATGCGGCCGATGCCGCAGCCGATCTCCAGGACGTCGCGCTCCGGCCCGAGCACCTGCCAGGACTCCAGGAGGTCGAGGATCTCCGCCGTGTAGGCATCGAGGAGGGCCGGATCGCCCAGGCTGTAGGCGGCGACGCTCGCCTCCTCGTTCAAGGTCACCGCGCGGTCGAAGAAATCCCGGCAGTCCTCGATGGCCTCCGCCGCGGAGAGACGGGTGCGGGCGACGTCGGGATGGTCGTGGAGGATGACGGCCGCGTCCTCGCACCCGGCGCGGTGCTCACGCAGCAGCCGGGCCATCTCGGCAACCACGCCCTCTTCCCCCAGGGACTCCAGCAGCTCCTCGACGTCCTCGACGCGGTCCATGGCGAGCAGCAGGCGCGCGAGGCTGATCGGCGGCGACGCCTCGCCCTCCAGGCAGTCCTCCAGCACGGCGCGCACCTCGTCCGACTCGATCCCCTCCACGCGCGCGAGGAGGTCGGGAGGTGCGGGGGAGCTGTTCGGCGGCGCCATCGGCCCTATCTTATGGCGGACGAGTGGGTAGAGCGCTCTACTCAGTGGGTAGCGGTCCCAAAGGAGTGAGTGGAAGGAGCTACCCACTGGGCAGGGGCTTCCAACGAGTGGGTAACCGGCTCCACGGATCGGGCAGAGAAGTCTACCCACTGGGTAGCCATCTCCGGCGAGTGGGTAAGGCTGTCCGACGGCTGGGTAGCGGGTCCGAACAAGTGACTGGAAGGGGCTACCCACTCGTTCCGGGTCGCTACCCAATGGGTAGAGGGGTCTACCCAGTCTGCACACCGTGGCCTACAACCAGGTTGCGATCTCCGGATGATTCTCGAGGATCTCGAGGTGCTCCTGGCCGATGAGCGTCCTCGCCCCCGGTCCCTGCGCGATCTGCAGGAAGGCGGCGAACACGCCGGAGAACTGCAGTTGCTTGACGGCGTCCTCCTGTTTGTCGGCCTCGACGGAGTCCCCGGCAGCCCGGTGCTTCGAGTAGCTGGCGAGCAGCGCTTTCAAGACGAGCCAGGTCACCAGCCTGCCGCGGACCAGGGTGGACCGGTCCAGGCCATAGATGTCCTGGCTCTCCTCCCCGCGTCGCGTGAGGGTTTCGTACTTGCCGGTGCTGGGCGAGAAAGCCAGGTGATCCAGCGGTTCCTCCTCGACGGGGTTCAGCAGCAGGGGAGCGCCTTGAGCATCCAGAGGGAAGCGCTTGTTCTTCTTGCTGTTGCACTCGGAGCAGGCGAGCACGTAGTTCAGCCAGGTGAATGCGCGGTCGGGGTAGTCCGCCTTGGGCCAGAAGTGGTCGATGGCCGTGCCCTTGCTGTCCTCGCAGTACATGGGCGGCTTCGGGCTGGGAGCGATCGTGGCCATGGTGGTCTTCGCCTCGGCCCTGGGGCTCGCCGCTGTCCGGCTGGCGGCGTTCGGAGACCGCGGCTACCAGGCCCTCCTCGGCGGCGCCTCGGCCGCGTCCATCGTCCTCGGCGGCTTCTGGCTCATCTCCTGAACGGGTCCTGCGCCCCGCGAGGCGCTGGAGTGGTTCACGGGGTGATGCTCCGAAAACGGCCGTTCCCCCTCTTCGACCCGCGGGGCATGCTGCAAGACCCGCGGGTATCGGAGCATGCACGCTCGCCACGGGGGCGGAATCCGTCGGATTTGCAGCATCCCGGCCGGCTCCCGGCATCCGTACCGGCAGAGATGCTCCGAATGTCCGCATGGCAAGCTCCGAAGTCTCTGGTTTTGCTGCAAATCACCGCTCGGATGCTCCGAAATCAAAGGGAGAGCAAGCTGCGCCGCGCTGGTATGCTGCAAAAGAGCTTGGTTTAGGGGCATAAGCGCGTGGCCCGAGCGCCTTGCCGCCCGGTTTCGGAGCATCCTTGCGAGACCGAACGGTCGCGGCAGCGGCCGATGCTGCAAATCCGTCCTGCTACGGCCGGATCTCCACCGCCGTCCCAACGTCCACCGCGGCCCAGATCTCGTCGATCTCTTCGTTGGTGACGGCGATGCAGCCGAGCGTCCAGTCCCTCGCGCGGTGGAGCTTTCCCAGGAAGGCGAGCTCCTTCGCCAGGCCGTGGATGAAGATGTCGCCGCCGGGGGAGCAGCCGCGCTTCCGCGCCTCGGCGCGGTCGGTGGCGTCGGGGTAGGAGATGCGCAGCGACCGGTGATATTGGGAGGCGCGGTTCTTGAGGTCGATCCGGTAGGCGCCCTCGGGCGTGCGCTCGTCGCCCTGGCACTGCTTGTCCCCCTCGGGGGAGCCGCCGAGGGCGACCCGGTACGTCCTGAGCGGCCTGCCGGCGCGGTAGAGCGTGAGCTTGCGCTCCGACTTCTCGATCAGGATGCGGTCGGCCTTGCCGAGGGCAGCCGGCTCGGCCGGCGCGCTCAGGGCGAGCGCGAGCACCCCGAGAAGGGGAGGGAGCCACGGCCGGCGCGGACGGGAGGCGTTCACTACCCGTAGAATACGTAGACAGGCTCCGGAGGTTTTGATGCCCGACATCGTGCGGCAGCTCCCGACCGCGTTCCGATCGCTCTCCCGCCAGCCGGCCGTGATGGTGCCGGCCGTGCTGACGCTGGCGCTCGGCATCGGGGCCAACACCGCCCTGTTCGCCTACCTGGCGTCGATGCTCCGGCCGACGGTCGACGCGCCTCGATCCGAGCGCATCGTCTCGGTCTACTCCGGCACCGAGCAGGACCGGCGGATGATCTTCTCCTACCCCGAGCTGCTCGACCTCCAGCAGCGCCAGAGCGTGGTGACGGACCTCTTCGGCACCTCGCGCTTCGGCGCCTCCGTGTCCGACGGCGAGCGCACCACGTTCGCCTGGGGCGGCCTGGAGACGGGCAACTACTTCCCGTTCTTCAACACCCGGCCCACCCTGGGCCGGCTGCTCCAGCCCGCGGACGACCGTCTCGGCGCGCCGCCCGTGATGGTGCTCAGCCACCGCTTCTGGGTCGGCACCCTGGGCGGAGATCCCGGCGTCGTCGGCCGCGAGCTGCGCGTCAACGGCACGGCAGTGACGGTGGTCGGCGTGGCCGCCAAGGGGTTCCAGGGGATGAACTACGCGGCCGCCTTCTACGTGCCCGCGCTCCTGACCGACCGGCTCACGGCGACCCCGCGTGTCGACAACCGCGACGCGCGCTGGCTGGGAGCGTTCGGCCGGCTCGCTCCCGGGGTGTCGCTCGACAAGGCGCAGGCCGGCCTGGACGTCCTGGGGCGGGCCCTGGACGCCGCCGTGCCGCTCCCTGACGGAAAGGCGCGCCGGATGACCGTCCGCCCGTTTGCCGACTTCGATTCCGAGACGGGAGACGATGCGTTCACCGACCGGGCGCGCATGCTCCTGGGCGTGGCCGCCCTCTTCCTGCTCCTGGGGTGCATCAGCATCGCCAACCTGCTGCTGGCGCGGGCGATCTCCAAGCAGCGGGAGTGGGGGATCCGCGCCTCCCTGGGAGCCAGCCGGAGCTGGCTGCTCTCCGGCGTGCTGGCCGAGAGCGTGGTCCTCTGCCTGCTCGGCGGGCTCCTGGGTCTCGTCGTGGCGGGCGGCCTGGCGCGCCGTATCGAGTCCTTCGTGATGACCGCCCCGAGCGGGCTTGGAGACTGGGCGGCGGGCACGAAGCTGGTGCAGTTCGACGCCCGCACCGCGATCTTCGCGGCGCTCACCACGGTGCTCTGCGCCTTCCTCGGTGCGTTCGGCCCGGTGTTCCGGGTGGTGCGCGGAGATCTCCTCGGCCCGCTCAAGAGCGATGCCTCCGCGAGCGGCGCCGGGACGGGAGGGCTCGCGCCGCGCAAGGTCCTGGTCGTGGCCCAGGTGGCCCTGTCGGTCCTCCTGCTGCTGGCCGGCGGCCTTCTGGCCCGGACTCTCGGGCAGGCCTGGAGGGTGGACCCCGGCTTCGATCCGGACGGCCTGCTCCTGGTCACCGTGAACGTGCCGCGCAACGTCACCGCGGCGGAGGGCGGCGCCGGCATCTATGGCAGGGTGCT
The DNA here is from genome assembly GCA_045807605.1 of Thermoanaerobaculia bacterium. Lineage (GTDB taxonomy): Bacteria > Acidobacteriota > Thermoanaerobaculia > Multivoradales > UBA5704 > DATMER01. The sequence goes on from JBJMGZ010000236.1 coordinate 8,171, forward strand.
GGAAGAGGCGCGCCAGACCCCGGGCGTGGCCGCGGCGAGCCTGTCCCATGTCGTGCCGGTGTCGGGCTGGTCGCGGCTGGTGCAGGCCACGAGCCTGGACCGGCCGGACGAGACGGTCGAGGTGGCCTTCAACACCGTGTCCCCGGATTACTTCGAGACCGTGGGCATCCCGATTCTGTCCGGGCGGGTCCTGGACGAGCGCGACCGCGAGGAGACACCGCGGGCCGTGGTGGTGAGCCGCAAGATGGCGCAGCGGCTCTGGGGAAACGGCCCTGCCCTCGGCCGCTCGCTGCGCATCGTGGACCCCTCGGCTCCGGAGATCGGGGAGCGGCCGTTCGAGGTGGTCGGGGTCGCCAGGGACGTGCGCTCCGCGCTCCTGGAGGAGCCGGGGCCGCTGGTCTACTTCGCCAGCGAGCAGCGAAAGCACCCGCGCATGACGCTCCTGGTGCGCTCCGCGGCGTCCATGGCCACTCTCGCGCCTGCCCTGCGGCGGGCGCTCCAGGAGGTCAACCCGGACCTCGCCATCGTGGACCTGGTGGACTGCCGCGAGCACCTGGCGCGCGGCCTCGTCGAGCAGCGCATGAACGCCGAGATCGCCGGCCTCTTCGCGCTGCTCGGGCTGGGCGTGGCCGTGCTGGGGCTGTTCGGACTGCTCAGCTACTCGGTGAGCCTGCGCGGCCGCGAGCTCAGCATCCGCATGGCGGTCGGCGCCCGGCCGCAGGACGTGCAGCGGCTCGTGCTCGGCCAGGGCATGGCGCTCGTGGCCTGGGGAGTGGCCGCAGGGCTGGCCGGCGCGTTCGTGCTCATCCGCTTCATCGCCGGCATGCTGTACGGCGTGAAGCTGACCGACCCGCTCACCTTCCTGGCCGTACCCACGGTGCTCTCGCTGGTCTCCCTCCTCGCCTGCTACCTCCCGGCCCGCCGCGCGGCGCGCCTCGATCCCACGGTGGCGCTCAAGGGGACGTAAGACCAGCCCGCAACGCGGCGCCACCGCGTTCTGACGGACCCTGGCTGCCAAGCTAGTCTTCGTCTTTCAGAGAGAGTAGAATAAGCGTATACCCATGGAGGTTGTGTGGCCGACATTCGGATGGAGCAGCGAGGCTCATCTGCCAAGGTGCACCCATACCTGCACCTGCTAAGGTTCCATCTCGTCTGGGGAGGCCCGTTTCTGGTCGGCTCTCTCGTTCTCCTGGCTCTTATCGATCAGGTTCTGGCGCTGCACCCGCGCTTTGCCTTCCTGACCGCCGAAGAGCGTGGTGTAACCCTCGGGTGGCTTCTCTTGGGCGACATCGTCGTGCTGGCCCTCATTGCATCCCAGAGGACCCAACGACAGCTCTCCCTGGCGTTGCCACTCAATACCCGACGGGCCTTTCTCATTGAAGCGTGCGCCTCGACGGTCGTCGGACTGGTCCTGACAGCCTCGGCAAGCGTCCTCACCAGCCTTCGGGCCTTCATTCAACCGGCCTCTGCCACTGACCTTCTCGTTGCGGTCGCGCTGGCACTCTTCATCGTTCTGCTGAGCGTCCTGCTCACTTTCTCTGCTGCGCTTGTCAGCGGTCAAGCTCTCTTCGCCCTGCTCACCCTGCTGGTTTGGATCGCGATTTCAGTAGGAGCCGCTGAGTATGCTTCGTTTCCTTTCTCCGACATCTTTCCGCTTCTTCTAATTCCTTCGCTCGTCCTCCCGCTCGCCTTCATCCTTGCCGTCGTGGAGGGGATTGCGACAAGGCGACATTCGGTCTGGAGAGTGTATCTGATGATTGGATTGCTGATCGTCCTGGCTCCAGGGCTCTACCTGCTCAATCTTTCATGGCCCCGGCTGGGCGCGTCCCCGATCCTCGACGCGAACCACGTCGTGAGGAGCCTGGTGCCTCACTTTCGGGTGCAGTACGTCGCGCACCCGGTGCGCGCTGAGCCTGCTGCTTACGGTATTCGGGATCGGGTTGAAGGGCTTGCGCTGGAGATTGTGGAGGATTGGCTCGTCCTTCGACGGGATGGAAATGTAACTTGGGTGCAGTCTCTTCGAACTGGAAAGAGGGTTCGCGCTCCCGACCGCAACGACATCCTGATTGTCGATCAAGATCTGTATTTCTTGCGTGTGGAACCTGGGGCATCCCAACGGCTGTTTCTCACATCTGCCGTGGATTCCAGCTCATGGGAACTGAATTGGGCTGGTCCAAGGATCAGCGAATTTGCAATGCCGTTCTTGGCATCATGGGCTGGCAAGCACAGGCTACTGCTGCATA
>JBJMGZ010000237.1:0-2592 GCA_045807605.1 Thermoanaerobaculia bacterium
GAGATCGTGGCACGGGCCATCGCCGGAGCGTCGTTGACCCCGTCTCCGATCATCGCCACCGGTCCGTAGCGGGCGACGAGCTCGTCGATGGCAGCCACCATCTCGGCGGGCAGCATCTCCGCCCGGACCTCGTCGATGCCCGTCTCCCGGCCCACCGCCTCGGCGGTGCCGCGGTTGTCGCCGGTCAGCATCACGACGGTCTGAATGCCTGCGTCGCGCAGGGCCTGGACGGCAGCCTTGGATTCCGGCCTGACTTCGTCGGCCACGGCGATCAAGCCGCAGACGTGCTCTCCCGTGCCCACGACGACCGCCGTCCGCCCGGCCCGGGACATCGCTTCGAGCCGCTCGTGAATTTCCGGAGTCTCCTGCCCGCGCTCTTCCAGGTAGCGGTGAGAGCCGAGCCAGTACTCGCGCCCCGCGAAACGGCCGGTGGCTCCCTTGCCCTGAAAGATCTTGAAGTCCTCGGCGGGAACGGCCTCGATCCCGCGGTCCTTCGTGTAGGCGAGGATGGCGCGGGCGAGGGGGTGCTCGCTCCTCGCCTCCAGCGCTCCGACCCGCTGCAGCAGCTCCCGCTCTTCATGGCCCGCCAGAGGCGCCACTTCGACCACGGCAGGCCTCCCCCAGGTGAGAGTCCCCGTCTTGTCCAAGGCCACTGCCCGGAGACGGGCCGGGATCTCGACGAAAAGCCCGCCTTTGACCAGCACGCCGTTGTGCGCGGCCGCGGCCAACGCCGCGACGATGCTGACCGGCGTGGAGATCACCAGAGCGCAGGGACATGCGATGACGAGCAGCACCAGGGCGCGGTAGGTCCAGTCGTCCCACGACCCTCCGAAGAGCAGGGGCGGGACGACGAGCACCGCCAGGGCGAGCGCCATCACGGCGGGCGTGTAGACCCTGGCGAAACGGTCGACCCACTGCTCGGACGGGGCTCTCCGGGACTGCGCCTCCTCGACCATCCGGATGAGGTGAGCGAGGGTGCTCTCCTCCGCCCGCCTGGTGGACTGGACCTCCAGCGCGCCGTCGCCGTTGATGGACCCGGCGAAGATCTCGGCGCCCTCCGCCTTGTCGACCGGCGCGCTCTCGCCCGTGATCGGCGCCTGGTTGACGGCGCTCATGCCCGCGACGACGCGGCCGTCGAGCGGCATGCGCTCGCCGGGCTTGACCACGAAGACCGTGCCGATTTCCACCTGCTCGGCGGGAACCTCCTCTTCGCCTCCGTGCGGCCGTTTGACGCGCGCCACCTGGGGAGCGAGATCCATCAGGGCGGCGACGGCCCGCCGCGCCCGGCCCAGGCTCCAGGATTCGAGAGCGAGAGAGAGCGAGAAGAGGAAGGCCACGGTGGCGCCTTCGAACCACTCGCCGATGCCGATCGCTCCCAGCACCGCCACGGTCATCAGCAGGTTCATGTCCGGACGCAGCCGGCGCAGCGCAAACCATGCTTTCGGCAGGACGGTCCAGACGCCGGCGAGGATGGCGACGGTGTAGAGGACCCTTGCCGCGAGGGGCACGGCGTGCGCGAGCCCGGCGCCTTCGGAGCCCACCGCCTCGGTGAGCCCTCCGGCCATCCAGGCATGTGCGGCGAACCCTGCAAGCGCGGCAAGGCCGCTCACAAGGGTCAGAGCCGTCCGGCCCCAGCGCTGCCAGATACCCGCCGGCTCGGCAGTCTCGCTGCCCTCCTTCCAGACCTGCGCCCCCATGCCGGTGCGCTCGACCGCCTTCAGGATCTCCCCTTCGGAGACCTCCCCGGACTGGGACGAGACGGTCATCCTGGCCTTCATGATGTCGAAGGAAAGGCGTTCCTCGCCGCCGACCAGGGGACCGATCTCGCGCTTGAGGATCGCCACCTCTTCGGCGCAGTCCATGCCGCGGATGCGGTAGTGCTGGCTCAGGAAGGCCCCCAGGGCCGGCTGGATGAGCACGAGCCCCACCGGCGGGGCCAAGGCGATGTCGAGGGACAGGGGACAGGACGGCGGACCATGGCCGGGTAATCTACATGAGAACCTCACCGAGCTACTCCCTCGACCTGCAGCCTCCGCGCCCGCCGCCGACTCTACCTTCCTCCGCCGTGAACGGCTTCGGCCGTGGCCGGAACCTCTCCGATCGCGGCCGGAAACATCCGGGTCGCGACCGGAATGACTTCGGCCGTGGCCGGAATGACTTTGGCCGTGGCCGGAATCATTTGGGCCGCGGTCAGAATGACTTGGCTCGCGGTCGGAATCATTTCGGCCGCGACGGGAATGACTTCGGTCGCGTCCCGAATCCTTTCGTCCGCGATCCGGACGCCTTCGCTCGCGACCGGAATGACTTCGGACGCGGCAAGAATGATTTCGGCCGCGGTCAGAACGACTTCGACCGCGTCCGGGACGGTTTCCTGGCCATCTGCCGGGGTTCGGACCCGGGATGTTAGAGTCTCCAGCATGTTCGGGATGCCGAAGCTCACCCCCGAAGTGGCCCGGGACCGGGCCGAGCGCGCGGCTAGAGCCCTGGCCGCGGAGGAGCGGGTGATGCTCGTCTTCCTCTTCGGGTCCGCGGCGGACCCGGGCCGGGCCAGCGTCCGTGACGTGGATCTGGCGATCCTCACCGACCGCCGCC
>JBJMGZ010000238.1:0-3060 GCA_045807605.1 Thermoanaerobaculia bacterium
GGGGGTGCGGCCCGTTCCGGCGGCCACCCACCGCCCCCGCTATACCGCGAAGCGCGGTAAGATGGGAGGGTCTATGAGAGCCATCAAGCTCAACACCCATGTAGCCGAGGACCGTACCCTCCGGCTCAAGCTTCCCGAGGACGTGCAGGTGGGGCCGGCCGAGGTCATCGTCCTCGTCCCGGAAACGGCTGACCGGCCTGGTCACACGGTGCGGGACTTCCTCGCAGATCTGTCTGCCCGTCCCCGCCGGACCCGTACCAGAGAAGAGATCGACAGGTACCTGGAGCGCGAGAGGGAAAGCTGGGACTGAGCGATGCCGAGGGTCTACCTCAAAGTTCTCTCTTGAGACGGCTGCGCTTTCAAGACCCTCTCTGCCGCTTCAGCTCCAGGGTGCGCCGCAGGATCGGCAGCGCCGCCCTGTCCTTGTCCCGGTCTGCCTGCTCCTTGGATTCGATCACCGCGTCCAGGTTGAGGCAGCGCACGCGCAGATCGCCAACCATCCGCTCGTGGGTTCTCCCTGCGAGTTGCTCGTACGTCATGGCTTTGCCGATCGTGGCGAGCACGTCGAGCGGGCCGGCTTTCGTGATGAGCTGATGCAGGCGCAAGGTGGCCAGCTTGATCTCGTCCGGCACGAGATGCCGGCCTGCCGGGTCGAGGTAGCGGGCCTCGAGCTCGCGCACCGCGGCGAGGAGGCGGGCGCGGTTTTCAGGCGCCGGATCGGGGACGATGTCGAGGTCGAACGTCGAGACCGGCGCTCCTTCCAGGATCGCGGCCACCCCGCCGACGACGATGTGCTCGACCTGGTGGCGGGCGAGGACCTCCAGAATGTCGAGGTACCTAGGAGCGCTGTCCATTCCGGAGAGCGTAAGTGCTGTCCACGAAGCCCTGAGCCACGGCCAGGCGCTCGGTCGGCGTCAGGCTCAGCATCCAGAGGATGAGGGCGTCGTCCGGTCCGGAACCCGGGGGAGCGGGGGGTGGATCCAGTTGCCGGTCAGGCTCTTCCTGGTTCATGGCTCGATGGTACAACAGGCGGGCCCGCCCCTGCCGCCGGCGAGGCGATCGTTACAATCGGGCTGCCCGGGCTTAGAATGCGTCCTCCGGAAGGAGGATGCATGTGTCCGAGAATGCTTGTGACGTCCATCCTGGCGCTGGCCCTGGCCACTCAATCGGCGGGAGCTGACCCGGTGAAGCTGCGGCAAGAGGTCCGCGCCTGGCGGACGGCGCACGAAAAGGAGGTCGTGGGCGAGCTGTCCGGCCTGCTGGCCCTGCCCAACGTCGCCGCCGACCGCGCCGACATCCAGCGCAACGCCGACCGCCTGCAGGAGATGCTCCGCCGGCGCGGCTTCCAGGCGCGGCTGCTCACCGCCGGGGACTCGCCCCCGGCCGTCTACGGCGAGCTGCCCACTCCCGGGGCGAAGCGCACCGTGGTCTTCTACGCCCACTACGACGGGCAGCCCGCTGATCCCGAGGACTGGGGCGGGAACGATCCCTGGAAGCCGGTGCTGCGGACCGGCGCGCCGGGTCCGGATACGAAGGACGTGGACCTCGCCTCGGCTCCCACGCCCCTCAACCCCGAGTGGCGGCTGTACGCGCGCTCGGCGAGCGACGACAAGGGTCCGATCGTGGCCATGCTGGCCGCCCTGGATGCCCTGAAGGCGGCCGGGGTGAAGCCTTCGGTCAACGTCAAGATCTTTCTGGAGGGGGAGGAGGAGGACGGCTCCCCGCACCTGACGAGCATCCTCGAGGAGCACCGCGACGTGCTCAAGGCCGACGCCTGGATCCTCGGGGACGGCCCGGTCCATCAGACGCGCAGGATGCAGGTCGTGTTCGGCGCGCGCGGGGTCATGGGGCTGGAGGTGACCACCTACGGCCCGGCGCGGGCGCTCCACAGCGGCCATTACGGGAACTGGGCGCCCAACCCGGCGGCGCTGCTGGTCGAGCTGCTCGCCGGCCTGCGGGGACCGAACGGGGAGATCCGCATCGCCGGCTTCGAGGACGACCTGCGGCCGCTCTCCGAGAGCGAGAAGGCGGCTTCCGCGGCCATGCCGCCGGTCGAGGACGCGCTGCGCCAGGAGCTGGCGGTGGGCTGGACCGAGGGCATGACGGAGGGAGGGGCCGAGCGCCTCCAGGACCGGATCATGCGCCCGGCGCTCAACATCCGCGGCCTCCAGTGCGCCCAGGTGGGGAAGGGAGCGCGCAACGCCATCCCGACCGAGGCGAACGCCTCGATCGACTTCCGCCTGGTCCCGGACCAGACGCCGGAAAAGGTGCGCGAGCGGACCGAGGCCCACGTGCGGAGCCTCGGGTTTTACGTGGTCCACGGTGCGCCGGACCTGGAGACGCGGCGCGCCCATCCCAAGGTCGTGCGCCTGCAGTGGGACGACGGCTATGCCGCGGCCCGCACCTCCATGGACCTGCCGGTGTCCCGCGCCGTGGTCAGGACGATCGAGGCCATGCAGGAGGGGCCGGTGATCGTGGTCCCCATGCTGGGCGGCAGCGTGCCCATGTCGATGTTCACGGACACCCTGAAGGTGCCGGTGATCGACGTGCCGACCGTGAACCATGACAACAACCAGCACGCCGCGCACGAGAACCTGCGGCTGCAGAACCTGTGGGACGGGATCGAGGTCTTCGCGGCGCTGTTCGCCGGGCTCGACTGGTGAGTTGGCCCGGCTTTTGAATCCTGTCGGGGATGTCCGCCTGATGCGGGCCGTCTGGAGGATACGACCATGTCATCTTCGTTCAACGTTTACTTGATCGGCTTCATCGTCCTGATCACCGGGCTCGCGCTGGGAGCCCATCTGCTGGGCGCTCCGCCGATGTGGATTGGAGTCGGAGTGATCTGCCTGATCGGCATCGGCATCCCGAGCGCCGTCAAGAAGACCCAGGCCCGCACGCCCCCGCCGAATCCGCCTTCCGGCACGAATTTCCGGTAAGCCACAAACCTGCCTTCAGGATGTAGGGGAGGGGTTTACCCCCTCCCGGGCGGGGGCAAGCCCCGCCCCTACAGCACCGTCTCGCGCACCACTTCGTCGAGGGTGGTCACGCCGTCGCGGATCT
>JBJMGZ010000239.1:0-5947 GCA_045807605.1 Thermoanaerobaculia bacterium
CGCCGAAGGAGAAGTTGCCCAGCATCTCGAAGAAGGTGTGATGGCGCGGGCTGGGGCCGACGTTCTCCAGGTCGTTGTGCTTGCCCGAGACGCGCAGGCACTTCTGGACGCTGACCGCGCGCGGCGTCCGCGACGATGCCGGCTTCGCGTTGCCCAGGAACCCGTCCTTGAACGGGACCATGCCGGCGTTGGCGAACAGCAGGGTGGGATCGCCCTGCGGCACCAGCGGCGCGCTCGGGAAGGCGCGGTGCCCCCGGCCCTGGAAATACTCGACGAAGCTGCGGCGGATGTCTGCGCTTTTCATTCGAAGTCCGTTTTCAGGAGGGCAAAGATAGCACGCCGGGAGAACCCCTTGCGGGCCAGGTGGCGGGCCAGGGCCGCCGGCTCGCCCCGGGGATGGAGCCGCTGCCAGCGCTCCGCGGCCTCCCGGGCGGGCTCGAGATCGTCCTCGGGGACGGTGGCCACCGCCTCCTCGATCGCCTCGGCCGGAGCGCCCCGTTTCTCCAGCTCGGCCCGCAGGCGCAGCCGGCCTTCCGAGCTCCGCGAGAGGCGCTGCTCGACGAAGGCGACAGCGGTCTTGCGATCGTCGAGGTAGCCCTGGCCGGTCAGGCGGTCGAGGGCCTCCTCGATCTCCTCGGCGGGGAATCCGCGCTGCGCCAGCTTGGCCTGAAGCTCCCGCCGGAAATGCGGGCGGGAGCCCAGGAGCTGCACGGCCTTTTGATAGCAGGTAGGTGGCATCCGGGCGTGGCCTTTGATGTAGGGGAGGGGCTTGCCCCCTCCCGGGCGGGGGAAAGCCCGCAGGTCAATGTTCGTATCCGGAGCCTCCGCCCACCCGGGTGGGGGCAAGCCCCTCCCCTACATTCTTCGCCGAGTGAGGCTCTCCTAGAACTGCTCCAGCTCGAACTGCGAGCCGCCGGTGAGGAGGTCGTCCTCGCCCTGGAGCTGCAGGGACTCCTCCATCTGGTCGCGCGAGATGTCGGCGGTGAACTGCACGCCCTGGATCTTCAAGCGGAACTCGTCGGGATTGGTCGCCCGCTTGAGCGCCTCGTCGAGCGTGATCAGGCCGCTCTTGTAGAGCTGGAACAGCGACTGGTCGAACGTCTGCATGCCGTACTGGCTGGTGCCGAGCGCGATCTGCTCGCGGATGTACTTGGTCTTGTCCTTGTTCTCGATGCACTCGCGGATGTAGGCGGTCGAGATCAGCACCTCGGCGGCGGGCACGCGGCCCATGCCGTCGGCGCGCGGCACCAGGCGCAGCGAGATCACCGACTTCAGCACCTGCGAGAGCTGGATGCGGATCTGCTTCTGGTGGTGCGGCGGGAAGACCGAGATGATGCGGTTGACCGTCTCCGTCGCGTCCAGGGTGTGCAGCGTCGAAAACACGAGGTGGCCGGTCTCGGCGGCGAGGAGCGCCGTCTCGATCGTCTCGTAGTCGCGCATCTCGCCCACGAGGATGACGTCGGGGTCCTGGCGCAGGGCAGCGCGCAGCGCAGTGGCAAATTGGCGGGTGTCCACGTCCACCTCGCGCTGGTTCAGGATCGACTTCTTGTCGCGGTGGATGAACTCGATCGGGTCCTCGATCGTGAGGATGTGCTCGCTGCGGCTGCTGTTGATGGTATCGATCATGGCGGCGAGCGTCGTCGACTTGCCCGAGCCGGTGGTGCCGGTGCAGAGGATCAGGCCGCGGCGCTCCTCGCAGATGCGCTCCAGCACCGGCGGCAGCATCAGCTCGCGCACGGTCTGGATGCGCGCCGGGATGACGCGGAGCACCAGTCCCACCACGCCGCGCTGCTGGAAGACGTTGCAGCGGAAGCGGCCGAGGCCCGGCACGGAGTAGGCGATATCGAGCTCGAACTCCTCCTTGAAACGCTGCTTCTGCCGGGCGTTCATGATGGAGAACGCCATGGCGATGGTGTCCTCCTGCATGAGCTTCTTGAACTCCGGCATCGGCGTCAGCTCGCCGTCGACGCGGATGATGGGATGGCTCCCCACCTTGAGGTGCAGGTCGGACGCCTTGCGCTCGACCGCGATCTTGAGCAGGTCGTTGATGTTCATCTTTATGCCTCGGCGGGGCTCAGGGCCGCCTCGCTCTCTCTGGCGGTTTCTTCCATACGATAGACGGGCGTGAGCCAGCCGTGCCGGTCCTCCGCTTCGCCGGTGACCACCTCGTTGAACCGGGCCAGGATGCGCTGCGTCACCGGTCCGGGGCAGCCGCTGCCGACCTGGTAGCGGTCGATCGACCGCACGGGCGTGACCTCGGCGGCCGTGCCGGTCAGGAACAGCTCGTCGCAGGTGTAGAGCTGGCCGCGCGAGATCACCTCCTCGCGCACCTCGATGCCCATGTCGCGGGCCAGGACCATGACCGTGTCGCGGGTGATCCCGTGGAGGAGCGACGCGGCGAGCGGCGGCGTCACCAGCACGCCGCTGCGCACCAGGAACAGGTTCTCGCCCGAGCCCTCGCTGACGTTGCCGCTCGAATCGAGCGCGATCCCCTCGACGTAGCCGTTGGTGACCGCCTCCATCTTGATGAGCGCCGAGCTGAGATAGTTGCCCGTGGCCTTGGCCACGGCCGGCAGCGACTGGCTCGCCGGCCGGCGCCAGGACGAGACGCAGACGTCCACCCCCTGCTCCGCGGTCTCGCCGAGGTACTTGCCCCAGGACCAGACGCAGATCACGGAATCGACGGGCGCGCGGAGCGGGTTCACGCCCAGGCTGCCGAAGCCGCGGTAGATGACCGGCCGGATGTAGCAGGACTCCATCTCGTTGGCGCGGATGGTCTCCAGGATCGCCTCGGAAAACTCCGCCGCGGTGCCGGGCAGCGCCATGCGGTAGATCTTGGCCGACATTTCCAGGCGGCGGACGTGCTCCGGCAGCCGGAACACCGCCGAGCCCCGGCGGGTCTTGTAGCAGCGGATGCCTTCGAACACACCCGAGCCGTAGTGGATGACGTGGCTCGTCACGTGGATGTTGGCCTTTTCGAACTCCACGAGCTTGCCGTTCATCCAGATCCAGCGGACACCGGCGAAGGGATTGGACAAGGGAACCTCCCTGGGAAGCGGTACTTGCTGCCGGGATGCTAGCCCGAATCCGGCAGCAGGGTCAATTTGCGGATTTGAGCAGGAGCATGGCGGCCCCCGCCAGGGCGGCGGATTCGATGCGCAGGATCCGGGGGCCGAGCCCCACCGGACGCCAGCCCGCCGCGAGCACCTCTTCATGCTCCTCCGGCGACCATCCCCCCTCGGGCCCGACCAGCAGGGCGCCGCTCTCCCCGCTCCCGCCGATCCTTCCCCAGGCGTCCGGAGCTCCCTGGGGATCGAGGAACCAGCGTCCCTCGGTCTTCGCGGTCAGGGAGCCGATCTCGGTCCAGTCGTGCGGCCCCGTGATCCCGGGGACGAGCGAGCGGTGGCACTGCTCGACCGCGGCCACGGCCACACGCCGCATGCGCTCGATGGTGCCGTCGCCGAACGTGCGCGGCGCCCGGGCGGTGTTCAAGAACCGGATGGCGGAGACGCCGAACTCGGTCGCCTTCTCCACCAGCCAGGAGGCCCGCTCGGGCCGGAACGTGGGCACCAGCAGGTCGAGCCGGAACGCGGGCTCGTGGGTCGGAGCCGGATCTCCCAGGGCAATCCGGGCCGAGCTGCGGTCCACGCGAGCCACCTCGCCCCACCGGGCATGACCCCGGCCATCCACGACCCGGACGGCGGCGCCGACCGGCACGCGTCGGGCTCGGAAGAGATGGCGGTAGGCCTCGCCCTCGACGATCACATCATCCTCGAGAGCTTCGGCGACGAGAGTGATCACGCTGGTACCTCAATACCCACCCGGAACGCGATCCACTCGCCGGCCACGCGGCGCTCGCGCTCGACGAGCCCGAGGGAGCGGACGCCAGCCAGGATCTCGTCCCCCCGCTCCGCCAGGATGCCGGACAGGATCGCCTCGCCGCCCGGCCGGAGCAGCCGGACGAGGCCCGGCATCTCCGGGCCGATCTCCTCGGGGATGACGTTGATCAGCTCCAGGTCGAAAGAGGTGCCTTCCCGGATGGCAACGGAAGTGCCCACGAACAGCCGCGGATGAAGCTGGTTGAGGCGGCGGTTGACCAGGGCATTGAACGGCGAGGCCGGATCGATGTCGAAGGCGACCACCTCGGCCGCTCCGAGGAGCAGCGAGGCAAAGGCGAGGATGCCGGTGCCGGTGCCCACGTCCAGCACCCGCCGGCCCTGGAGGTCCGCGCCTTCGAGCATCTCGACCGCCAGGCTGGTGGACTCGTGGCTGCCGATGCCGAACGCGGTACGGGCCGGCAAACGGAGGAGCCGGCGGCCCTCGGGGACCTCCGGAGAAGCTTCTTCCGGCTCACGAGGATCGACGAACAGCGTGCGCCCGACCGGGAACGGCTGCGCCAGCTCCCGGTATCCCGCCAGCCAGTCGGTGTCGGGCACCGGCTCCAGGGGACCCGCCACCACCCCGGGCCGCGCCGGCAGCTCCGGATCGGCGCCGTCGGGGAACCACGCCTCCAGCCCCCCCAGAATCGATTGCACTCCGAGCGTGCCCGCCGCCCAGAGGTCGGCGAGCACGACCTCCTCGAGGTCTGCGGGAAGGTGGTAGGTGCGGCGGAGGTAGGGCATCTCCCCCTACCCGAAGAGATTCTTCTTCACCCGGTCGAACACCCCGCGATCCTCGCGCACCGTCTCGCCGCGGATCTCGGCCATGCGCCGCAGGAGCTGCAGCTCTTCCTCGGAGAGGCTGCGGGAGTTGGGGACCTCGATCTCCACCGTCACCACGTGATCGCCCTTGCCGCCGCCGTCCAGGCGCTCGATGCCCTGATGGCGCAGGCGGAAGTCGCGGCCGTGCGCGGTGCCGGGCGGGACGTCCAGCGACGACTTGCCATGGATCGTGTCCACCTCGACCGTGGTGCCGAGCACCGCCTGCGGGAAGCTGATCGTGAACTTCGAGAAGACGGTCGAGCCGTCGCGGCGGAACCGCGCGTGCGGCCGGACCTGCACCACGACATAGAGATCGCCCGCCGGACCGCCGCGCCGGCCGTGCTCCCCCTCCCCCACCAGCCGCAGCCGCGCGCCCGTGTCGACCCCGGCCGGGATCTTCACCGACAGCGACCGCTCCTTCTCCACCCGGCCCTCGCCGCCGCACTCCTTGCAGGGATCCGAGATCACCCGCCCCTCGCCGCGGCACTGCGGGCAGGTGCGCGCCACCGTGAAGAAACCCTGCGTGAAGCGCACCTGGCCGCGGCCGGCGCAGGCCGAGCACACCGCCGGCGCCGCGCCCCCCTCGCTCCCCATCCCCTTGCACTGCTCGCAGGTCTCCAGGCGCGCCACGCGCAGCGTGGTCTCGACGCCGAAGGCCGCCTCCTCGAACGTGAGGATCAGGTCGTAGCGCAGGTCGGCGCCCCGGGTAAGCCCCGAGCCGCCGCGCCCCCGCCCGCCGCCGAGGCCGAAGAAGTCGCCCAGGATGTCCGAGAAAGCGGCGAAGATCGGGGGATCGATGCCGCCGAAGCCGCCGGCGCCGCCGACGCCCTGGTGACCGAAGCGGTCGTAGCGCGCGCGCTTGTCCTGGTCCGAGAGCACCGCGTAGGCCTCGGCGCCCTCCTTGAACTTCTCTTCGGCCTCCTGGTCCCCGGGATTGCGGTCCGGGTGATATTTCTGCGCCAGCTTGCGGTACGCCGACTTGATCTCCTGCTGGCTGGCGGTCCGCTCGACGGCCAGCACCTCGTAGTAGTCCCGTTTCGCCATTCCTCAACCCTTCTGTTCGGGGCCGCCCGCCTTGGACAGCATCACGTCCGAGAGCGTGCGCGAGATTCCGTTCAAATCGTAGATGGCGGCCTCCAGGTCGGCGCGCTTGTCCTCGTTCAAGGCCACCCGCGCCTTGAGCAACATTTCGTGAATCTTCTTCGATTCCCCCTCGTTGATCATGTCGCGGAACTGCTCGAACACCC
>JBJMGZ010000240.1:0-3355 GCA_045807605.1 Thermoanaerobaculia bacterium
TCCTGGCTCGATGCCGCGGTCCTGCCGCCGCCCGGGGAGCGCACGCGGCGGGCGCGCGCCCTCGTCGCCACGCTCGATCACCTGGCGGTCCGCACCATCCATGCCTTCTGCCGCGGCCTGCTCGCCGACCATCCGCTGGAGGCCGGCGTCCATCCCGACCTGACGGTCGACGCCGAGGGCCTCCTGCTCGAAGAGGTCGTCCAGGAGACGGTCGAGGCCTGCCTGCGCGAGGGCTACGGCGATCCGGGCGATCCGGACCTGATTGCCATGGCCGCCCGCGGCTTCGGCCCGCGCGAGGTGGCGGACGCGCTGACCGCGCTGGTCCAGGCCGGCATGCCGTCCGAGGTCCTGGAGGAAGATCCCTTCGCGCCGGAGCGGGTCGAGGAGCTGCGGCGCCGGGTGGTCGAGGCTGCCGAGGGGGTCCACGATTTCGTCAAGCCCCTCCTCACCGGCACCCGGCTGCAGAATCCCAAGGCCATCCAGCGCGGGTTGGAGGAGCTGCTCGCCCGGTTGCTGGAGCCGGGGCCGATCCCCCTGGAAACGATCAAGGAGCGCGCCGCGGAGCTGCTGCCGGGCAACCTGGTCGAGCACCTCCGCAAGTGGGCGCGGGGATCGCTGAATGCCACCGAGGGGCGCCTTCTCGGCGAGGTGCGGGAGGAGCTGGCCGCGCGGTGCGGTCTCCTCTGCCGGCTGCTCGACCACCTGGAGGAGCTGGACGCGGAGCTGCTCGGCGCGGCCCGGCGCGCTCTCGCTCCGCGCCTGGCCGACGTGGCGCGCGTACTGCGGACGCGGGGCATCGCGACCTTCGATGCCCTGCTCACCGGCGCGGAGCGGCTCCTGGCCCGGCATCCGGAGGTGCGGGCGCGGGTGCGCCGCGGCATCGATCAGCTCCTGGTGGACGAGTTCCAGGACACCGACCGGGTGCAGTGCGAGATCCTGCGCTGGATCGCGCTCGACGGACCGCCCGAGCAGCGCCCCGGCCTCTTCCTGGTGGGCGATCCCAAGCAGTCGATCTACGGCTGGCGCAGCGCCGACCTGCGCGCCTACGACGGCTTCCTGGAGCGGGTGCGGCAGGGCTGGGGCGAGGTGCGTCCGCTGGTCGAGAACTTCCGCTCGGTGCCGGCGATCCTGGAGGAGGTGGCGCGCGCGATCGAGCCGGTCATGCGCGAGCGCGCCGGATTGCAGCCCCGCTTCGAGCCGCTCCTCCCCTGCGACCGGCACAAGGAGGAGGCTGGCTTTGCCGTCGAGGGCTGGGCGCCGGTCGAGCACTGGGTCTCGTGGACCGAAGAGGGGCGGGCCGGGAGCCTCGCGGAGGCCAACGAGCTGGAGGCCGCGGCGATCGCGGCCGATCTGGTAGCCCTCCGCCGGCAGGGGGAGGTATGGAAGGACATGGCGATCCTGCTGCGCGGCATGAGCCAGCTCGATCTCTATCTCGAAGCCCTGCGCCGGGCGGGCGTGCCTTTCGCCGTGGGCCGGGACAAGCACTACTACCGCCGCCGTGAGGTCATCGACGCCGCGGCCCTGGTGCGGGCGGTGCTTGACCCCGGCGATCACCTGGCGCTCCTGACCGTGCTGCGCTCGCCCACGGTCGGGGTGCCTGATGCGGCCCTGATCCCGCTCTGGAACCACGACTTCCCCAAGCTGATGACCGAGCTCACCCCCGGCAACGTCCTGGCCGTGGCGGATGCGATCGCCAGGGCGGCGAAGGAGCTGCCGCGGGACGTTCCCGCCCTCGACCGCGTCCGGGGATGGGACCGCACCCTCCTCGCCGCGGTGGAGGCGCTGGCGGCCCTGCGCGGCTCGTTCGCCATCGATCCCGCGGACGTCTTCCTGGAGAAGGTGCGCGGGCTGCTGCTGGTGGACGTGACCGAGGCGGCGCGCTACCTCGGCCCCTACCGCCTGGCGAACCTGGACCGCTTCTTCCGCCAGCTCCTGGCGGCGATGGAAGACGGCGGCGGGGATGCCTCGGCGGTGCTCCGCGCCCTGCGCCGGAGCGTGGCCGAGGCGCGGGAGGCGGAGGAGGGCCGGCCGCAGGACGGGAGCGAGGATTCGGTCCAGGTCCTGACGATCCATGGCGCCAAGGGGCTGGATTTCAAGCACGTCTACCTGGCGCAGCTCCACAAGCAGTCGATGGGCGAGAGCGGCCCGAAGACCGAGGTGGGGACGACGGGGGACGAGCGCTGGGAGTACCGGCTGCTGGGCGCGCCGACCCTGGGCTTCGACGCGGTCGCGGCCGAGCGCCGGGAGGTCGAGGCGGCCGAGCGGGTGCGGACGCTCTACGTGGCCATGACCCGCGCCAAGGACCGGCTGGTGCTGATCGGCAAGCTCGAGGAGGAGGACCCGCGGCCGCCCGAGCAGGCCCGCCACCATCTCGACCTGCTCCTCTGGCGTCCGGGCCGGCCCGACCTGGCCCAGCGCTGGGCCGAAGGCGTCTGGTCGTTCCTGGACGGCACCGGCGCCCTCTGGAAGCTCCCCGCCCTGCGGCCGGACGCGGAAGCCGGCGAGGCGGGCGGCGAGGAGGCAGCGGCACTCCCCTCGCCCGCGGAGGTCGCGAGGGAGTCCGAGGCTCTCGCCGCGCGCCGCAAGGAGGCCGAGGCCCGCATGGACCGGCCATTCGGAGGAGCGGCTTCGGAAGAGGCGCACGAGCTGCTGCGCGAGCAGCAATCCGAGCGCCGGGCGGGGGAGAGGCGGCGAGGCGTGGACCGGGATGCCGCCATGGCCGCCGGAGGGGCCGTCCACCGCGCTCTCGAGACCTGGGACCTCTTCGCCGGGCCGGAAGAGGAAGCAAGCCGCCAAAGGGACCTCCTGCCCGCCTATCTGGCGAGGCTCGCCGAGGGGGACACGCTGGAACGCGCCCTCCCCCTGGCGCAAGGCCTTCTGGATCATTTTGCCGCGAGCGGGTTGCTGGTCCGTCTGAGAGAGCTGCGCGAGCACGTCCTCGCCCGCGAGCTGCCGGTGCTGCTCCCGCCGTCAGGGCATGCCGTGGGAGTCGTCTCCGGGACGATCGACCTCCTCTACCGCGATCCCGCGACCGGCCGGCTGGTGGTGGCGGATTACAAGACCGACGATCCGGAAGCGCTGGAGGCCCGGGCGGCGGTGTACGCGCCCCAGGGAGCCACCTACGTGCGGGCGCTCAAGGACGCGCTGGGGCTGGAAGAGCCGCCGCGCTTCGAGCTCTGGTTCCTGCAGGCGGACCGGGTGGTGTAGGGAATCACTCAAATCGGCCCAACGGGCCGGGGAAATTGCTGATCACCTCAGCCACGAGCGGCTTCCAGCTCGCGCAGCTCGGCCTCGAACGGGAAGACGTTGTAGCGCCCGAGGGAGAGGAGGAACTCGACCCGGGACATGCCGGCCA
>JBJMGZ010000241.1:0-8466 GCA_045807605.1 Thermoanaerobaculia bacterium
CGTGGGGCGTCTCCTCCGAGGGGC
Source organism: Thermoanaerobaculia bacterium (assembly GCA_045807605.1). Lineage (GTDB taxonomy): Bacteria > Acidobacteriota > Thermoanaerobaculia > Multivoradales > UBA5704 > DATMER01. The sequence goes on from JBJMGZ010000241.1 coordinate 25, forward strand.
AAGGCCGCCCGCCCGGAGACGCCCCACGGGGCGTCTCTACAGGGATGGGTAGGGCCCGCCTCCTACCGGAGGGAGGCCAGGACCCGGCGCGCCACGTCCTGGGCCGAGACGATCACCGGCGTGATGCCGCCGCCGGGGCGCGTCCAGTGGCCGGTGAAGAAGAGGCCGGGGATGCCGCCGGCCGTGACGCCGGGACGGCCCTCTCCGAGCTGGTCAGGGGACATCTCCCAGCCCAGCATGGCGCCCTGGTGGTTGAGCGTGAAGCGCCAGGAGGTATGCGCCGAGGCGCTGCTCTTGACCACGATCCGCTGCGAGATCCCGGGGATGCGCTGCTCCAGGTGATCGAGGAGGAAGGCCTCGATCCGGGCCTTGTGCGCCGCCCAGTCCTCGACCCCGCCGTAGTCCATCTCCAGCACCTTCTGGAGGATGACGATCTGCCGGCCCGGCGGCGCCATGGCCGGCTCGTAGAGCGTCGGCACGAAGATCTTGCAGCGCAGCGCGTCGACTCCCACGCGGTCCATGTCCCAGGAATCCCAGTAGTAGCCCTGGGCCTCTTCGAGGACGCCGTCCGGCACCCCTTCGAGGCCGACATGGGTGAGGAAGCAGGGATAGGTGGGACGCAGGCGGCGCAGCGGCTCGAGCGTCCCCGGCGCCAGGTGCTCCGGCCCCACCAGCCTCTCCAGCGTCAGGAGCAGGTCGGCGTTCGAGATCACGGCGCCGGCCCGCACCGTGCAGCGCCCGCCCGCGCCGGGGCCGCGCAGCGTCTCCAGCTCCACGCCGCGGGCGGCTCCTTCCTCGATGAGGATCCGGCTCGCCATCGTGCTCGTGAGGATGTGCCCGCCGAGCTCTTCGAAGCGCGCGGCCATGGCGTCGGCGAATGCCTGCGATCCCCCCTTCGGGTAGTAGTTGCCGAGGAAGTAGGAGAGCCGCAGCATGGAATCGAAGATGAACGACGTGCGGCTGGGGGGCGAGCCCCAGTGCGGGCAGTCGGCCGTCAGGAGGAGCTTGAGCTTGGGATCGGCGAAGAAGCGGTCGAGCGCCTGCCGCACGGTCAGGTCGCGCCACGGGGCCAGCCGTTCGAGCGACTCCAGAGGCCGGCCGCGGAAGTAGTGCAGCAGGCCCATGAGATAGGTCTCGTGCACCGCCAGGAAGAAGGAGTCGAGAGCCCCGGCCTCGGCCGGAAACTCCTCCCTGAGCCGGGCGCGGTAGACGTCGAGATCGGCGGGCACCGCGAAGCGCGTGCCGTCCGGGAAGTGGAAGGTGTCCACCGGGTCCATCTTGATCCAGCCGACGTCGATCCCGAGCTCCACCAGCAGGCGGCCGGTCAGGGTTTCGGGGTTGCCCAGCAGCGGATAGAAATGGGTGGCGGCGTCGAAGGTGTAGCCGGCGCGGCGGAAGGTGCTGCAATAGCCGCCCACCATGTAGTGCTGCTCGACGAGCAGGACGCGAGCCCCTCCTCGCGCCAGGAGATTGGCGGCGATCAGGCCGCCGACCCCGGCGCCGAGGATCATGGCGTCGTAGCGGGGCTCCGGCGCGGTCCGCAGGCCGCGGAAAGGGCGCTTCCGGTTCACACTCCGGCTTCTGCGGGCCGATTGCGCCCGTACGTCTCGTGGGCCGCCACGACTTCGCCGCTCGCGATCGCCGCCCCGAAGGAGAGCTCGCCTCCGAGCACCAGGGCAGCGGCGATCTCGGCCAGCTTCGGCGATTTCCCGGCCCCGGAGCCGGCGCCCACGCAGCCGAGCATCTCCAGGCATTCCCGCGCCGTCCCGAGCCCGGTCCCGCCGCCGACGGTCGCGACGGTGAGCGACGGCAGGGTCACGCTCGCGTACAGGTCTCCCCCGTCGACAATCTCGAAGGAGGTGATCCCGACCGCGGAGTTGGCGACGTTGGCGACATCCTGGCCGCAGGCGATGAAGAGCGCCGTGAGGCCGTTCGCGATATGTCCGTTGTAGCCGAGGCTCCCCGCCTGGAGGTGGCCGAGCACGGTCCGGCGCCAGACGTCGGCCATGCCCTCGGGCGTGGCGTGCAGGTAGGAGAGCACGAGCCGCGCCGGAATGCGGACGCCGGCCGTCACCTTCTTGCCCTTGCCGCCGGCGAGGAGCGCGCCGCTCGCCCGCTTCTCGGACTCGGCGCCGCTGAACACGTAGTAGCGCGGCGCATGGCCGTGCTCGACCAGCCAGCGGCAGGCGACATCGGTCCCCTTCACGATCATGTTCATGCCGTGCGCGTCCGCGGTCCACCAGGCGAAGTGGACGATCACGTCGCGCCCCACGGGGAGCGGCTCGACGCGCAGCAGCCTGCCGTGCCGGGTGGTGGACCCGGCCTCGGCCCGCAGGGCCTCGAACAGCTCCGGCAGCGCGCGGGCGAACGCGGCGGCCTCGGCAACGCTCTCGAACACGAACACGGGCGAGACGCGGTTCTCGTCGGTCAGCACCCGCGCCGTGGCGCCGCCGGCCCGGGTGATCGCGACCATGCCCCTCTCGTACGAGCGCACCAGGGCACCCTCGGTCGTGGCGAGCGGCACGTAGAAGAGGCCCTGCGCGTGCTCGCCGTGCACCAGCAGCGGGCCGGCCACGCCGAGCGGCACCTGGGCGACGCCGATCGGGTTCTCGATATTGCCCCGCATCTCCTCCGCCGGGATCGTGGACGAGCCGGCATGGACGAGGCGCGCGCCCGTGCGCTCCTCGATCCAGCGCCGGCGCTCCGCGAGCGCCTCCGCCGAGTAGCCCTGCCCTTCGAGGCGGGGCACCAGGTCGGCGTCGCGTATCGGGTTCGACATTCGTACCTCCGTGATCGGAGCGGCGAGTCTACCGCAGCCGCTCGAGCAGGGACAGGAACCCGGCAGCGAACGCGGCCACTGGGAGCGCCGGCGTCCCGCCGGCGACAAACCAGGTTACTTCGCCGGCGGGACGCCGGCGCTCCCAGTAAGAGGCCGGAGCAGGCGCAGGGCCGGACGGGTGTTGTAGCGCTCCCGATAGAGGCGGTGCGCCTCGTCGTCCGGGAAGCCCTCGCCCTCGGGATACGGATACCGGCTCATGCCGTGGAACGGCAGCGGCTCCACGGTCTGGGAGAAAGCGGTGTTGGCGTCGCCGTCCTTGGCCCAGCCGTCGACGAGGAGCAGGAAATCGCGCCGCCAGCCCGGGGCCAAGGCGGGCAGGGACTCGGCGTCGAAGAGGAGCCGCACCTCGTCGCCGGAGCCCATGATCAGCAGCCGGTCGTCCATCTCTTCGAGCAGCGGGCGGACATCGCCGTAGCGGGTGTAGACGCCGGGCGTGGGGTTCCACATCGAGACCGGCATCCAGGAGTGATAGTCGAAGCTCTCGGGCTGGCGGCGCTCGGGATGGATCACCGGCCGCGAGAAGCCGCGGTAGCGCAGCTCGGCCAGCGACGGCGCCAGATCGGTTCTTTCCGCGGGCGGCTCGCCGCTCTCCGCGGAGAGGAAGACCTCGTCCCAGTAGAGGCAGAGGCTGGTCTCGATCCGCACCTCGCGCGAGGCGGAGAGGAACTTCCCCGTCAGGTCCACGGCGATGGTCTTCGGCTTGCCGGCCGGCAGGCCCATGTCCTCGATCACCGTCTGCCATCTCCCCTGCCCGTCTTTGACCTGGAGCCGGGGGAACACGAGCCCGGAAGGCGACGCCTGGGCGGCGCCGAGGAACGTGCTGCCGTCCGCCCAGTCCACCCAGCCGGAGAGCACCAGGACGGCGCGGTTGTCCGGCGCAGTTGATCCCCCTGGGCCGAAATCGAGGTCCAGGTGGTGCAGCTCGGCCACGCCGGACAGGTCGCGCCGGAAGCCGTCCGGGTAGAGCTGGTCGCGGGCGAGAAGGCGGGGCCGCACGTCGTTGCCGTGATCGTCCGTGGCGCGGACCGGGTAGATCCGCTCCTCCACGCCGAACAGCCGGAATTCGGGGAACGGCGGGCTCTTGAACTTGTCGTTCGTGAAGACCTCGACCACGGCCGGATGATCGAGGGCGATCAGCCGCATCTGGTCGAGATAGGCGACCTCGCGCAGCTCCTCGGTGACGCGGATCTCGTAGCGGCCGTCCACCTCCGCCAGGGCTTCGCCCGGGATCTGCACGTACTCGTCGTGATCGACCGGGAAGTACTCGCCGTCGCCCGCGGAGGCGCCGAGCGGCGCCACGCCGAGCACGTCGGTAATGAACTGGAAGCGCTCGCCGTTCCAGGTGAAGATCATCGGGCACGAGCCGGACAGGCGCGGCGCCTCCTTGAACGTCACGGCGCGGTCCACGGTCAGCTTCATCTCGTTCTGGATCAGGCCGTTCGGCCAGGTGATGCGCACGGCGTCGATCGCGCTCCGCGCCCCGAGGCCGAAGGTCAGCGGGCACCCGCGGTAGATCTTCTTCTGGTAGCTCGCGCCGGCCTTGACCTCGACCTCGGCGCCCGGCGCGAGCTTCAGGTTCTTGACCCCTTCGAGGCCGATCCGCAGCCAGTGATCGGCCGGGGTCCGGTTGAGGAGGCGCCGCAGCACGCCGTCCTTCCCGACCACGGCCAGGTCCTCGCGGCCGTCGCCGTCGAAGTCGGCGGCCACGGCGGCGACGGCTGGAAAACCTGGCGCAGCCTTCGCCTCACCCAGCCTCCCCCGCCCTTCGTTGCGATGCAGGCCGTCGCCGGCCACGAGATCGCTCATCCCCCGGCCTTCGAGGTCCGCGAACGCCAGGGGAAGCGCGGGCACGGAGATCTCGGACTTTTCCAGCACCCCCTGCAAGCTACGGCGGTTGAGCAGCAGCGACGCCGAAGACAGGAGATCGCTCCAGCCGTCCTGGTCCACGTCCTGCGCCAGCACCGTCTCGCCCGGCCCGGGCAGCTCGACGGCTTCATACCGTCCGCCGAGCCGGTCGCGGTAGAGCACGGCCGGCCGGCCGGCATAGGTGACCGCGAGGTCCACCCCCTGGGTGTCGGCCACGGCCTCGACGACCGTGCCGGAGACCGCCCGTCCGCTCACGAACGGGAAGCGCCGCGTCTCGTCGCTCCACCCGGCCTCCCCCTGGTTCCGGACGAGCGCGGCCCCCTCCCCCAGCAGCACGAGGTCGAGGTCGTAGTCGTGATCGAAGTCGAGCCAGAAGGCCAGGAGGAAGCTGCCGGCCGGGAGCTGCGCCGGAGCTTTCTGGAAGCTGCCGCCCGCGTTGCGGTAGAGCGCCGCGCCGTCCGCGGTGAGGATGCAGAGGTCGGCCAGCCCGTCGTTGTCGAAGTCTCCCGCCGCGGCGCCGGTCACGTTGCGCAGCTCCTCCAGGCCGGTCCCGGCCGCCGTTTCCCCCTTCCGGAAGAGCGAGACCCCGGCTTTCGACCAGGCCAGCAGGTCGGGCGTAAGGTCGCCGTCCGCGTCGAGGACGGTCAGGCCTTCGATCCCCCGCGCCAGCTCGGCCGCGGCGAAGGAGACCTCGGCCGGCGGCACGGTCCCAACGACCGGATCGATCTCGTCGAGCAGCTCGGAGTACCAGCTCCAGTCCACGTCCTCGGGTATCGCGGCCCCCTTCTGCGCCTCCTTGATCGCGTCGTACTCCTGCTTGCGGGTCTGGGCCTCCGCGGTCCTGCCGGCCTGGCGGTAGGCGTTGAAGAGCTGGAAGCGGGGCGCGGCGAAGTAGGAGCTGAGGTCCGCCGCCTTCTCGAAATGCGGCAGCGCGAGCTCGGGCTTCTCGGTGAGCTTGTAGAGCACGCCCAGGTTGTACTGCGTGATCGGCTCGTCCGGGACGAGCGCGGCCATGCGCTCGAACTGCTCGAGGGCCTTCTCGTACCGGGACTCCTGCTTGTAGGCGATCCCCAGGTTGAACCAGGTGTGCGGGATCTCCGGAGCCTGCTTCTGCACCGCCTCCAGCTCCCGGATCCCCTCCGCGGTCTTGCCGGCCTTGAGCAGCGCGAGACCGTAGTTGAGCCGCTCGCGCGGCGAGTCCGGCGCCAGGTCGAGCGCCTTCTTCAGCTCCTCCACCGCCTCGTACTGGGTCGTCGGGTTCTCATAGAACGCCTTGCCCAGGTTGCGGTGATGCCAGAGCCGCTCCTCCCGGGGAGCTTCTCCCGTGGCCGCGGACAGAAGCGCCGCCAGGACGATCCACGCGCCATAATGCCGCGCATGGAAGAGCAGATCCTTCGCTATGCCGCGGCCGCGTGCCAGGTGGACTTCCCGAACCCGGCGGACCGCGCCGGCATCAGGCCCCACACGGACCGCATGATCACGATGATCTCCCACGCGGTGGAGGGCTACGCACCCTTCCTGCCCGTGAAGCTGGTCGTCTTCCCTGAGTTTGCGCACGCGGCGCCAGTCTACCCCACGGCCCGCGAGCTGCTCGACAAGCTGGCGATCCCGATCCCCAACGAGCACACCGAGCGCTACGCGGCGAAGGCGAAGGAGTACGGCATCTGGATCCAGACCGGCACCTTCCTGGAGCGGGACGATCGCTACCCCGGCGTGGTCTTCAACGCCACCTGTCTGATCGGCCCCGGGGGGATCCTCACCAAATACCGCAAGGTGAACCCCTGGATCCCGTGGGAGGTGCACGCGAGCCCGCACGACCTGCCGGACTACTCGGAAGAGATCTTCCCGGTGGCGAGGACGCCGATCGGCAACCTCGGCGTGGCGATCTGCTACGACTGGCTCTTCCCCGAGGTGCTGCGCCAGCTCACCGCCAACGGCGCCGAGGTGCTGATCCGCGTCTCGGCCTACATGGACCCCTGGGGAGCCACGCCGCCCATGGACTGGTGGACGGTCGTCAACCGCTGCCGCGCCCTGGAAAACGTCGCCTATGTCGTGGCCTCGAACCAGGCCGCGAGCCTCTCCCACTACCCGCCGTTCTCCTGGCCCGGAGGCAGCATGGTGGTGGACTTCGACGGCCGCATCCTCGCCCAGGCCGATCCCGGCCCCGGCGAGAAAATCGTCGTGGCGCCCATCGATCTCGGAGCCCTCCGCCACGAGCGCGCCGTGCGGAGGGGTCACCAGAACCTCGGCCATCTCCGCACCGAGTGCTTCCCCATGTACCGCCAGAGCTTCTACCCCGCGGGTCGGGGGGAGGACCGCGGGAAGCTCAGCATCGAGGGCAACGACGAGGCCATTGCGGACGTGAAGGAGAGGATGGGGTACCGGTAGGCATCAACTGGATTTGCCATCGCGTTTTTCCTGGGAACGCTGGCGTCCTCGCCGGCATGGAAGAGATTGGGCCGGAGGCCCGGCCTCGTTGTCCTTATTGTCCTTGCAGTCCTTGGTGTCCTTGGTGTCCTCGCTCATGGCGGTCCGCAGGTTTGAAACCATTTCAGGGGCCGGACGAGCTTGTAGTCGCGCTGCCCGCCCAGGAGCTCGATGCCCACGGCCTGGCGGCCGTGGCGGATGTACAGGCAGCCGCGCCTGCGGTCGCGGGAGAGGCGCAGCCGCGTGCGCAGCTCCACCTGGCGACCCGTGGCCACGAGCGGATCGATCACCAGGGCTCCCCGGCCGAGCCGGAAGCCGCCCTGCGCCTCGATGTCCTCCACGGTGAGCAGTCCCGAGAACCAGCGCAGGTAGCGCTTGCGCCGCGAAAAGAGCGCGAGAAGCAGGCCCGAGTCCTTCATCGACAGGCGCACGGTGCCGGTGACCGACAGCGGCCTCGCGAGGTCCATGGTGGCCCGCGGCAGCTCCAGCCGCGCCCACCAGGAGGCCGGCGCCGCGGCTGCCGCCTCGGCGCCGATCTCGCGCAACTCCACCCCGTCGAGCCGCAGCCGCGTGCCGTCGAGCGCGAACCGACGGCTCCGCAGGTCCGCGCTGGAGAGCCTCGCGGCGAGGTCCAGCTTGCCCGCCATCTCCAGGTCCTGGAGCCGCACCACCGCGGCCGGAGACGTGAGCGACGTCTCCCCCCGCGCCCGGAAGCCCGCCGTGCCCATCTCCAGCCAGAGGCTCACCCGGCCGGTCCCCGAGACGATCTCCACGCCCGAGGCCGGCGGCAGGTAGGCGTTGTAGAACCGGAGGTCGCGCACGTCGGCCGCGGGCAGGTCGATCCGCGCCTGGACGTCCCCGCCGGGGCGGGCCAGGTCCAGCCCGCGGGTGGAGATCGCCATCCGCAGGCCGCGGCCCTGGATGTGGGGACGCGCCCCGGGCACGTCGCGCGCCGCCACCGTGAAGCGCTGGAAGAGCACCCGGACGTCGAGCGTGTCGCCGCCCTTGCCACGGGTCACGGCGCCGGTCATCTCGCCCGCGCCCGTGGCGCGGCTCAGCAGATATCCGGCCGCGAGCTTCGCCGGCCTGACCGCGAACCGGCTCCCCGGAAGCAGCCGGCCGGCGTCGAGCGCGAGGTCGGCCTGGAGACGGCCGTCGCCTTCGAGCGACATCCAGCTCGCCCTGGCCAGATAGGGCCGCAGGAAGCCCAGCGAGGCGATCGCGCCCTCGACCCGGGCCCGGCCCGAGACGAGCCGCAGGATCTCCAGCCCTCGCACCTGGCCGGGAGCGAACGCGGCCAGCCGGGCCTC
>JBJMGZ010000242.1:0-7033 GCA_045807605.1 Thermoanaerobaculia bacterium
CAGCCGGGCTTCCCCCTCCTGGCGTCCCTCCTGGAGAGCCTTCTCGCGAAGCTCACGGTCCCACCGGTCGATGCTCTCAAGCAGCATGGTTTCAATCTCCTCCAGACTGGAAGCGGCGGAGGCTTCCTCCTGGGACAATCCAAGCCGCGGCAGGATGAGCTTCCGCAGCCAGGTCTCGAACGCCTCCCGCAGGGGGGCCTCGGAAGACGGGATGCTCTGCCGCAGCCGGTGAACGCTCGCTTGGACCTCGAACCAGTCGCGGCTCGCCTCGATGCGGAACAGGTCGGCTACCGGACTGTTGAGCGCTGCCAGCTTCTCGGGAGAGTAGGCCGCTTCGTTCACCAGTCGGTAGCGCAACTGCGGCCGGTAGATCTCCGCCGAAGGATCGAGCTCGCCGATCATGGAGCCGAGGTCCGTCGCCACGTTCCACGGCTCCCACCCATTGTAGACGACAACAGGGATGACCAGCGGCAGCTTCCTCCAACCCGCCGCCGGCTGGCCGGCCATCAGACGCTGGTAGAAGAGGCTGACGTAGCCCATGAGCCGGACCGGCATGGAGGGATCCGGTCGCGACTGGAACTCCAGGAGGATGTAGACGTAGACCGGCTCTCCGCCATCCTTGCGCCGGAACTGCCAGATGACGTCGCTCTCGCGGTTCTCGTGCTTGGGGGTAATGAAAGTGGCATCGACGCGCTCGCCGGAGGCGAGGTCGATGCGCTCCACCCACTGCTCACCCACGATCTCCCGCAGGAGATCCTGGATCATTCGCCGGTGAGCGAAGAAGAGCCGATAGCTGAGGTCGTGTTGTCCCACGATTTCCGGGCAAGGCTCTACCACGGAATCTGAAGGGGACGACACAAATTGCTGAAAAGGGAACTAGTGGACCAACTCCGCGCCAGTTGGAACTCCCTGCTGTCCTGGCTGCGGGAGGTCCAGGCGTGGGGCTTGGCAGCGGAGGAGGGCGGGTGAGTCGGAAGAGCGGAACTCGTATCCGAGTTTGGAAATCGGGCCGGCGTGAGGTACTCTCATCAAGAGGCATCTTGGATGACGCGCACCATCATCACCCCCTCCGACCTGTCCCAAAGGACCCGAGAGATCCTGGATCGGGTGCAGCAGGGCGAGCTCGCCGTCGTCGCCAGTGGAGGGGCGGAGCGCATCGTTCTCCTGGATGCTCTCGACTTCCGGCTCCTGCTCGCCCTTGCCCTTTGCGCTACCGGCGAAGGTGACGAGGGCGATGTTCCCGAGGCTCGAGTCCTCCGCGACTATCTGGACGAGAAGATCAGCCTCGGGAAGGCTGCCGAGCTGCTTGAACTTACCCGGTTCGAGCTCGAGGGCAGCTTCCAGCGGCTGGGGATTCCCCTCCGTCGAGGACTCCGCTCCGTCGAAGACGCTCAAGCCGATATCGCCGCCGCACGCAGGCACGCCTGAGCTGCTCCGCCCCGCATGTCGCCCCTGGCAGACACGACGGTCCTGAACAACTTTGCCCAGATTCGGAGGCCCGACCTCCTGAGGGGAGCCTGGCCAGATCTCGCGGCTCCGATCCCGGTCTGGAACGAGCTGGAGCTGGGTGTCCGCCTTGGACTGGTCCCGGCTTGCGACTGGTCCTGGCTGAAGCTCCTCGACCTGACGGAGCAAGAGCAGGTCCGGGCGGATGAGGTCGGCCGGGCTCTGGATCCCGGAGAAGCTGCTTGCATCGCGGTGGCCAGTTCTCGCGGGCTCCTCATGCTCTCCGATGACTGGGAAGCGAGGGCGCTCGGCCGGTCATTCGGTCTCGAGGTCTCTGGTTCCCTGGGTGCTCTCGACCGCCTTGTATGGAAGCAGATTCTCAGCTTAGACGAGGCGGACGCTCTCCTGGCAGAGATGGTGCGCCGAGGTTTTCGCAGCCCGTACCGGTCGCTTCGTGAGATACCCCGCTGAAGTGGGATTTCGCGAGATGCAACGAAAACCTGTCGGAAGGAAGTGAAAGTGGAGCAGAAGGGATTCGAACCCTCGACCCCCACGTTGCGAACGTGGTGCTCTCCCAGCTGAGCTACTGCCCCATCGCGGGAGCGCGTATTGTACTCAGGAGGCCGCGACGCGGCAAGGGGGCTACGCGAGGGGCGGAGGAGCGGGGCTCGCCAGCTCCGCCACGGTGAGGTCGCCCAGCCGCTCGGCCCGGGCACGGGCAAAGTCTCCGATCAGCTCTTCCAGGCGGTCCTGGAGCTCGCCGCCGGCCAGCTCGGCGCTGCGCCCGGCCCGGTGGTCGTAGGCCTGCAGGACCAGCTCGGCCTTCAGCCGGTGGGGGTCCGAGGCCAGGAAGTAGCCCCGGTCGCTGTAGGCCCGCAGGATGCCGTGGGAGAGGAGCGGACGGAGGATCACGTCGAGCTCCCGGCTCGGCAGGCTCAGCCGGTCCGCGAGCGCGTTGAGCGAGAGCACCGGCTCCCCCCTCGCGAACCGCCTCGCGATCAGCGCCACCGCCGCCAATCCCACCCAGGCCGCCTGGACCGGCGGATGCCGGTGCAGACCGTGCGACAGCACCCGGAAGTGCTGCGCCGCGTACGCCGCCTCGCTCCCAAAAAGGATGATCGTCCAGGTCAGCTCGATCGAGATCATGAAGAGCATGGCGAACGCGAAGCTGCCGTAGACCACGTTCACCCCCTGGAACAGGCGGACGTAGGCGCCGAAGCCCACCCGCAGGATCTCCAGGAGGATCGCCGCCAGCAGCCCGCCCGCCAGCGCGTTGCGGAAGCGCACCGTCGTGTACGGCACCAGCCAGTAGAGCGTCGTCAAGCCCACGATCGTGGCCGCCAGGGGGAGCAGGTTGAGCAGCAGCGACTGCGCGAACGCCTGCCGCAGCGCCGGGCTCTGGCGCAGCGCGATCAGGCTGGAGAAGGTCACGCCGATCAGCACCGGCCCCCAGAACAGGAGCAGCAGGAAGGAGAGCAGCCGCACCCGGAACGGCCGTTGCCGCGACACGTTCCAGATCCGGTTGAGCGATTCCTCGACCGTGGAGAAGGCGAGGAGCGTCGTGGTCAGGAAGATGGCCAGCCCGAAGCCGTGCAGCGTCTCGGCCTGGTTCAGGAACTCCCCGACCTTCTCCACCACGCTCTCGTCGGAGTAGGGGAGCACCTGGACGAAGACCTCCAGCGTGCGCTGCGGGTATTGCTGGAACACCCGCGCGCCGATGAAGGAGAAGGCCGTGAGCAGCGGCACCAGGGAGAGGACGGTCACGAACGCCAGGGCCGAGGCGGTGAGCAGCACCGAGTCCTCGTTCGCCTGCCGCAGGGTCAGGGCGACGTAGCGCGCGAGCTGCCGCGGGAAGGAGGGCTGCTCCATCGCCGCCGGTCTCACCAGGGGACGGTCTCGCCCGTCTTCGGCAGCGCGGGCCGGGGCCATTCTGTTCCGGAGCCGATCTCCGCGATGGCGGTCGAGAGCGCCTTGCGCGCCGGGTCCTCGCCGTGGTTCAGGAAGATCCGCGGGGGCACGGCCGGCAGCGCCTGGCACCAGCGCAGCAGCTCGCTGTGGTCGGCATGGGCGGAGAGGCCATGGAGCTGGTGGATCTCGGCGCGCACCCGCACGGTCTGGCCGTGGATGGCCACCGTGTCCGCCCCGTCCACCAGGGCCCGGCCGCGCGTGCCCGCGGCCTGGAAGCCCACGAAGACGATCGAGTTGCGCGGTTCGCTCAGCCGGTGGAGCAGGTGGTGCACGACCCGTCCGCCCGTGGCCATGCCGCTCCCGGCCACGATCACCAGAGGACCGCGCAGGGCGTTGAGCGCCTTGGACTGGTCCCCGGTGCGGCTGCGCTCGAAGCGGCCGGTGCCGAGCGGATCGTCGCCGGACTCGACGAGCGCGATCATCTCTTCGTCATGCTCGGCCTGCGCCTGCTTGTAGATTTCGGTCGCTTCGATCGCCATCGGGCTGTCCAGGACGACGGTGTGGGGATCGAGACGCCCCTGGTCCGAGAGCGCGGCGAGATGGTAGAGCACCTCCTGCGTCCGTCCCAGGGCGAAGGCCGGGATGACGACCACGCCGCCGCGGCCGAAGGTCTCCGCGATGATCTGCCCGAGGGCCGCGGCCGCGTCCTGCTCGGCGTGCTCGCGGTCGCCGTAGGTGGATTCGAGGAGCAGCGCCGCGGGCGCTTCGAGGGGCGGCTCCGGGTCCTTGAGGATCGGCACGCCATAGCGGCCGACGTCGCCGGAGAAGCACCAGGTGCGGCGCTCGCCGTCGGACCCTTTGGCGGATATTTCGATGGTCGCCGCTCCCAGGAGGTGGCCGGCGCGCCGGTAGCGGAAGCGCACCCCGGAGAACAGCTCGTGCTCCTGGTCGAAGGGGAGCGGCCGCAGCAGCTTGAGCACCCGGCGGACGTCGTCGGTGGTGTAGAGCGGACGGGGCGCGGCATGGTGGCTGTAGCCCTTCTTGAGGGCGTAACGGGCCTCCTCCTCCTGGAGCCGGCCGGCGTCCTGGAGCACGAGGGAGATCAGGCCGCGGCTGGGCTTGGTGCAGTAGATCGGGCCGGAGAAGCCCTCCGCGGCCAGGCGGGGGAGGAGGCCGGTGTGGTCGAGGTGGGCATGGGTGAGGACCACGGCGCCCAGGCTCTGGGGAGGGAAGGGGAAGGGGCTCCAGTTGCGCTCCTCCAGCTCCTCGTCCCCCTGGTAGAGGCCGCAGTCGACGAGGGCGGAATGCCCTCCCCAGGAAAGACGGGTACAGCTCCCGGTCACGACTCCGCAGGCTCCGTAGAAGGTCACGCTCGTCATGGTCCCTCCCTTTTGTCCCGCAGAGTCTATCCCGGTCCCCCCGAGGCATGAATCGTGCTAAAACTTGAGAGTGCCGATCCACCGTGCCGGGCCGTCCCGCCGGCCGATGATCTCTTCAACGACGAAGTATTGAGCCAGACAGGGAGACAGCCATGGCCGAGGATGCTCCAACGGGTATTGAGGCGGGTGTCGAAACGGCGCGCAGGCGTGGCGCCGAGGGTGTAGCGGCGGCACGCGAGCGCTTCCAGAAGCTGGGCGAGGACGTGCAGGGCCGTTACCGCGAGGTATCCGACGACGTGCGGCGCGGCGCCGAGCGCGCTTCCGCCGAGATCCGCCGCGGCGCGGAGCGGGCGCGGGAGGGCTACCAGGACGTGGCCGACAACGCCCGCCGGGGCTACGACAAGGTGCGGTCCGACGCCGGCAACCTGACCCGCGAGGTGGGCTTCTACGTGCGGGACAACCCGGGCAAGGCGCTCCTGATCGCCGCCGGGGTCGGGTTCCTGCTCGGCCTGGTGGCGCGCGGACGCGGGGACGACGACGTTTAAGGAGGGAGAGAGGATGGAAGACTTCGTGAACGACGAGGAGGCGCGAGGGCGCATCAGCCCCGAGGCGATCCTCGACGAGCTGCTGCCGGAAGAGCTGGAGTGGGAGCGGCTGGTGCGGGCCTACCCGGTGCCGGCCCTGGCGCTCGCCGCGATCGGAGGCTTCTATCTCGGCCTGCGGCACGGGCCGGAGATCCTGACCGCGGTCTCGGGCTTCGTGGCCTCCGAGGTCTCGCGCAACGTGAGCGAGCTCATCGGGTAACGGATCGGGGTACGGGCCCGGCTGCCGCGTGAGGACGATCCTCCACATCTCCGACGTCCACTTCGGGCCTCCGCACCTGCCCCGGGTGTCGCAGGGCGTGCTCGAGTTCGTCGAGCGCCATCGCCCGAGCCTGGTCGTGCTGTCGGGCGATCTCACCCAGCGCGCGAAGCCGGAGCAGTTCCAGGAGGCCCGCGCTTTCGTGGACCTCATCCCCGTGCCGACGATCGTGGTGCCGGGCAACCACGACGTGCCGCTCTACCGCGTCTGGGAGAGGGCCTTCCAGCCGTTCGGCTGCTATCGCCGGTACTTCAGCGAGGAGCTGGAGCCGGTCTTCCGCGACGGCGAGCTGCTGATCGTCGGCATCAACACGGCCTACGGCTGGACGGTCAAGGAGGGGCGCATCAAGCTCGGCCGTCTCCTGGAGGTGGCCCGGATCTTCGAGGAGGCGCCGGCGGGATTGTTCAAGATCGTGGTCGCGCACCACCACATGATCCCGCCGCCCAACTTCGGCAGCCAGCGGGTGCTGGGCAACGCCTACGAGGCGATCGACCTGTTCTCCGGCGTCGGGGTGGACCTGATCCTGTCCGGCCACCAGCACCAGACCTACATCGGCAACTCGGAGGAGTTCTATCCCAAGAAGGGGAGGCCGCCGGTGGTCGTCCTGCATTCGGGGACGACGACGTCGCGCCGGGGCCGGGGGGCCGAGCGCGAGAAGAACTCGTGCAACTGGATCCGCATCGACGAGCGGTCGATGATCGTCTCGCACTATCGCTGGCACGACAGCCTGGAGCGCTTCGCCGAGCACAGCCGCCACTGGTATCCGCGCCAGGGCGTCACGCCCTACACGCTGGAAGGGCTGGATCCCGACCGGCCCGCTCCGGTGCCCGAGCCGGCCTGAATCGGGCAAGACAATTCCCTGCGATATGATCGCCCCCTAATCGACCCCCTACGAGGGAGGGCTGCATGGCTGAAGACTGGGTCATCGTAAAAGTTGTGGGTTCGGAGGAGGAGGCCACCGTGGTGCTGGGCTTCCTGGAGAACAGCGGCATCCCCGCCGAGGTCGAGTCGCTTCATTCGAGCGAGTTCCCCACCGAGGTCGGGGACCTCTCCGAAGTGCGCATCCGTGTTCCGGCCGACCGCGCCGACGAGGCGTCGGCGCTGCTCAACTCGCGCGAGGACGTGGCCACCGGCGAGGACGGCAGCATGGCCGGCGCTCCTCTGGACGAGTCCTCCGGCGAGGGCCCGGGCGAGCCGTGACCACGCCGGACGGCGGCCGCAGCGTCGGCCGCTACCGCATCCTCGGCTTCCTCGGGGCGGGGGCCATGGGCGAGGTCTACCTCGCCGAGGACCCCCACATCGAGCGCAAGCTGGCCATCAAGACCGTGCGCCTGGTCGGCCGGCCCAACGAGATCGAGGACCGCAGCAGGAGGCTCCTGCGCGAGGCGCGGGCCGCCGGACGGCTGCTCCATCCGAACATCGTCACCCTCTTCGACGCG
>JBJMGZ010000243.1:0-6624 GCA_045807605.1 Thermoanaerobaculia bacterium
GCTCACTGCTCACGGCCAAGATGTGTGTAACGGTATGGGCTGAAGCCCCAGGCTCTATGCCTACGCCCCTTCGGGGCTCACGCGGGCCATGGAAGTTGACTTCGAGACACCCTCTAAGGCCGCTACGCCCCCTCCACCTCGTCGAGGAGCTCGTCCACGATCCGGTTGAAGGCCTCCGGGCGGTCCATCATCAGCCAGTGGCCGGTGCCGGTCATCATGCGGGTGGTGAGCTCGGGCACCAGGCGGTGGAGGCTGTAGGGGAGGTTGTTCATGTCGCTGACCACGGAGAGCTTCGGCCCCGGGTACTTCGCGAGCGCCTTGACAACCGGATGCTCCATCGAGCTCTCCAGGGCCTTCACGATGGCATCCTCGTGGGTCAGGCGGAGGTCCTCCAGGACCCAGCGCGCCGCATCGGCGTCCCCTCCCATCACGAGCTGGCGGAAGTAGGTGGTGAGCTCGCCGATGGGGTCCTCGCGCAGCGGTCCCACGAAGGATTCCTTCTGGTCTTTCGGCAGGCCGCTCAGGTCGCCGCTCGGGTCCACGAGCAGGAGGCCCGCCACGCGCTCCGGATGCCGGGAGGCATACTCGATCGCCACCACCGCTCCCAGGCTGTGCCCGCCGAGGACGAAGCGGCGCAGCCCGAGCTGGTCGGCGACCGCCTCGACGTCCCCGGCCAGTCCGGCGATCGAGTAGTCGCCGTCGTCCGCCGGGTCGGACTCGCCGTGCCCCCGGAGGTCGAGCGATACCGCCCGGCGCCGGCGGCGCAGGTGGTCGAGCTGCAAGGCCCACTGCCCCCCGTTCCCCGCCAGGCTGTGCACGAGGACGATGGGGACGTGGTCCGACTTGCCGCCGTCGCGGACATAGAGGTTGCCGGCCGGACCCGGGACCCAGACCGAGACGCTCTCCGGCGGCTCCGGAGGATAGAAGCCATCCCCCGACCCCTCGGGAGTCTCCTCGGGCCGCTCCGGCGCCGAGCGGCGCCGGCGCCGCTCTCCGAGGACCACGGCCGCCGCGCCGATCCCGGCCAGCCCCAGGAACACCCAGAGCAGCCCGCGGGAACGCCGGGGCCGCCGGTACCTGAACTCTCGCTGTCTCATCGCGCACCTCGCATCGGCTCCTCAAGCTAGCACAGCCAAGGACACCAAGGACACCAAGGACCTCAAGGACCCGGAGGGGATCCCCTTCTTTGATGTCCTTATGGTCCTTGATGTCCTTATCGTCCTTTAGAGAATGACATTTCCGACCCGTTTTCCGTCTCTTCCCAGGGTAAATCCCAAAAGGAGAGACCTGATGCCCTACCTGTTCTTCCGTGAGCTGTTCCAGACGTTCCTTGGCGACTTCCTGAGGATCGCCGAGCCCGACATGGCCGTCCACCTGCTCCCCGAGCGGGCGCGCTTCCCCGTCCTGGACATGCCCGACTGGACCGACCAGGAACGCGACGAGATCGGCGCCGTGGCCGAGGTCCCCACCCGCGACGGCGGCTCGCTCACCATCCTGATCCAGCTCGAGCCCGAGCCCCACGGCCCGGCCGAGACCGCCCGCCGCTTCGGCCGCTGGTTCCTCGCCCTGGAGACGCGCCTCGTCCAGCCGGTCCTCCTGAGCGTCGTCTACCTGCGCGGCGGCCGGCCCGGGGCCAACCTGGAATCCGCCGCGGTCTGCACGGTCTATGACATGGAGGTGGTGCGGATCTTCTACTCCGCCTTCGGCCTGTCCGAGGCGCGGGCCGACTACTACCTGGAGCGGCCCGAGCCGCTGGCCTGGGCCCTGGCCGCCCTCATGAAGCCGGTCCGCCGCAGCCGCGCCGAGCACAAGCTGGCCTGCCTGCGGCGGATTGCCGGCGCGCCGCTCTCCGACCGCCAGAGGTCGCTCCTCACCTCCTGCGTCGAGCAGTGGATGGAGATGCGCCCCGAGGACCGGGATGAATACCTCGCCCTGCGCGCCCGGGAGCAGAACCTGGAGGCCCGTTTTGCGTAGACAAGGTGGACATCCGCGCCCGCAGGGGGTAGAAAGGGGTTCCTGTTTCATAGGAGGTCCTCGACATGCTGAAAGTCATCGTCCCCCTCGCCGCCGTCCTTGTCGCAGGCGGCACCCTGGCCATGCTGCCGGCGCAGCCTCCGGCGGTATCGCCCTCGGCGGCGCCGGCCCAGGCCCAGCCCGCGGCCCAGACGACCCCGGCCGATCCGGTAGCCGCGGCGCCGCGCATCTCCGTGGCCGAGGCCAAGAAGGCGCTCGACGCCGGCAAGGCGATCCTCGTGGACGTCCGCTCCTCCATGAGCTACGACCAGGAGCACGCCAAGGGCTCGATCAGCCTGCCGCTCTACGATCTGCCCAGCCGGGCGGCCGAGCTGCCCAAGGACAAGCAGATCATCGCCTATTGCACCTGAGTGGCCGAGCACACGAGCGCCGGTGCGGTGCTCCAGCTTCGGCAGCAGGGATACGAGAACGTGGTGGCCCTCCTGGGCGGTCTTCAGGCCTGGAAGGACGCCGGATTCGAAGTGGTCAAGCAGCCCGCGCCCTGAAGCGCGCCCATTCGTGGAGGATTCATGCCCCGGAACCGTTTCCCTGCCTTCCTCGCTCTCGCGATTCTCGCCGGCGTGACCGCTCTTCCCGCGGCCGGGGCCGTCGATCCCGACCTGCTCGCCGGCATGCAGGCGCGCTCCATCGGCCCGGCCGGCATGAGCGGCCGGGTCGCCGCCGTCGACGCGGTCGTGTCCAACCCGGACGTCATCTGGGTGGGCGCGGCCACCGGCGGCGTCTGGAAGTCGGTCGACGGCGGCCTCGCCTGGCGCCCCGTGTTCGACGACCAGCCGGTCGCCTCGATCGGCGCGGTCGCCATCGACCAGTCCAATCCGGACGTCGTCTGGGTGGGGACCGGCGAGGGCAACGTGCGCAACAGCGTGTCGGTCGGCAACGGCGTCTACCGCACGCTCGACGGCGGCCGCACCTGGCAGCACCTCGGGCTCGAGAAGTCGGAGCGCATCTACCGCATCGTGCTCCACCCCTCGAATCCCGACGTGGCCTGGGTCTCGGCCATGGGGCAGCTCTGGGGCGAGAACCCCGAGCGCGGCGTCTACAAGACCGAGGACGGCGGCAAGACCTGGAACCGGGTCCTCTTCGTGGACGAGAAGACCGGGGCGTCCGACCTGGTCATCGATCCCTCCAACCCGAACCACCTGCTCGCCTCCATGTGGCAGTTCCGCCGCTGGCCCTGGTTCTTCAAGTCGGGCGGCCCCGGCTCGGGGCTCTGGTCGACGTACGACGGCGGCCGGACCTGGAAGAAGGCGACGGAGGAGGACGGCCTGCCCGCGGGCGAGCTCGGCAGGATCGGCCTCGGCATCTCGCGCTCGAACCCCGAGATCGTCTACGCGCTGGTCGAGGCCTCGCCGAGCGCGCTCCTGCGCTCCGACGACGGCGGCAAGAGCTGGAAGAGCGTCAACACCCGCTGGGACGTGGCGCCGCGGCCTTTCTACTTCGGCGACATCCGCGTCGATCCGGTCTGGCCGAACCGCGTCTACAGCCTCGACTATGACGTGCGGGTTTCCAACGACAGCGGCAAGACGTTCGAGGTCGGGGTGAGCGGCGGCGAGATCCATGGCGACTTCCACGCCCTGTGGATCAACCCCAACAACCCCGACCACCTGATCGTGGGCGGGGACGGCGGCCTCGGCATCAGCTACGACCGCGGGCGGACCAACCGCGCCGTCTTGAACGTCCCCCTGGGCCAGTTCTACCACGTGGCCGTGGACAACGAGATGCCCTACAACGTCTACGGCGGCCTGCAGGACAACGGCTCCTGGCGCGGGCCGTACTCGTCCTGGACCTTCGACGGCATCCGCAACTACCAGTGGCTCGCGGTGGGCGACGGCGACGGCTTCGAGACCCTCCCCGAGGTGACCGACCCCCAGGTCGGCTACTCCATGTCGCAGGGCGGCTATCTCGGCCGCTACGACCTGCGCACCTACGAGCTGCGCGGCATCCGGCCGCCGGGGCCCGACGGAGTCAAGCTGCGCTTCAACTGGAACGCCGGCCTGGCCACCGATCCGTTCACGCCGGGCACGATCTACTACGGTAGCCAGTTCCTCCACAAGTCGACCGACCGCGGCGAGAGCTGGACGATCATCAGCCCGGACCTGACCACGAATGATCCCGAGAAGCAGAAGCAGGACGAGTCCGGCGGATTGACCGTCGACGTCACGGCCGCCGAGAACCACACGACCATCATCGCCATCGCTCCGAGCGCGCTCCAGCAGGGAGTGATCTGGGTGGGGACCGACGACGGCCGCCTGCATGTCACGCGCGACGGGGGCCAGAGCTGGGAGAGCGTCGAGAAGAACGTCAAGGGCGTGCCGGCCAGCACCTGGATCCCGGAGATCCGGCCGTCCAAATACGACCCGGCCTCGGCCTTCGTGGCGTTCGACAACCACCGGCGCGCCGACTTCAAGACCTACGTCTACCGCACGGACGACTGGGGCAAGAGCTGGAAGAGCCTCTCGACCGACGGCGTCCGCGGCTATGCCTTCAACGTCGAGCAGGACCCGGTCGACAAGGACCTCCTCTTCCTGGGCACGGAGTTCGGGCTCTGGTTCAGCCGCGACGCTGGTAAACGCTGGACGGAGTGGACGCAGGGCCTGCCCACGGTCTCGGTGATGGACATGGTGATCCACCCCCGCGATCAGGATCTCGTCGTCGCCACCCACGGCCGCGCGGTCTACGTGATCGACGACATCCGCCCCCTGCGCGAGCTGTCGGACCAGGTGGCGGCCAAGCCGCTCCACCTCTTCGCCATCGGCGACGCGCAGCAGCACCTGTCGGGGCCGGGCGCCGGCGGCTTCGCTCTCGGAGCCACCGAGTTCCGCGGCCAGAGCCGGCCGTACGGCGCCCTCCTCAACGTCTGGCTGAGCGACAAGACCCTGCCGCACCCCAAGGAGGAGAAGGAGCGCGAGCGCAAGGAGAAGGAGCGGGCCGAGAAGCGCGAAACGGAGGCCAGGGAAGGCGCCAAGCCCAAAGGCAAGCAGGCGGTCCCCGGCGAGGAGCGCCCCGCGCCCACCAAGGCGAAGGTCGAGCAGCAGGAGAAGGGTCCCGAGCAGGGAGAGGCGAAGAAGGACGAGGAGGACAAGAAAGAGAAGGAAAAGCCCAAGGAGATCGAGGTGCTCATCGCCGACTCCCAGGGCAAGCACGTCCGCAAGTTCACGGCGCCCGCCCGCCAGGGGCTGAACCGGGTGGTCTGGAACCTGCGCCGCGACGCCTTCAAGCAGTTCCCCTTCCCGCCCGAGATGGGAGGCGGCGAGCCGAACCCGTCCGGTCCCGAGGTGATGCCCGGCACCTACCAGGTGACCGTGCGCTACGGCGACCAGGAGGCCAAGGGCACGGTCAAGGTTCTGCCCGAGCCGCGCCGGACGACCTCCGCCGAGGACATGCGCAAGCGGGAGGATGCGATCCAGCGCACCGGCGACCTCCAGGACTCCCTGGTCACGGCCCTGGAGCGCATCCAGCGCACCCGCGCGGACGTCCAGTCGGTGACGGCGCTGCTCGACAAGCGGAAGAAGGACGAGGAGGACAAGGCGAAGGCCGAGGCCCGCGCCAAGGGTCTACCGGCGCCGAGCAAGAAGGACGAGAAGCCCGATCCGCTCTCCGAAGCGGCCGGCAAGGTCCAGAAGGGCCTGACCGACCTGGAGAAGAAGATCTGGCTGCCGCCGGACACCCCGGGCATCCCGCCGGAAAAGGACGCGGCCTCGAAGGTCTTCAACAGCCGGGGCAACGTCCTCTCCTCGCTCGACGCGCCGAGCGCGACCCACCTGGAGTACCTGCGCCAGGCCGAAGACGAGGTGGCCAAGGTGCTGACCGAGGTCAACCAGTTCTTCGCGAAGGACGTGGCCGACTTCCGCAAGCAGGTGGACGAGTCGGGCCTGCGGCTGCTGCCGCCCTACGAGCCGATTCCGGTGAAGGGCGGGGCAGGGAGCTAGGGCGGCACCGAAAGCAGGTCATGAAGGCCGCCCCCCTGCAACGCTTGTGGGGGCGGCCCGCCAAGCGCAAGGTCGCTAGAAGAGGCCTCGCTGCTCGGCCACGCTGGGCACTTCCTTCACGGCGATCCTTCCAGATGCAATCGCTCGAAATTCCTTTACATTATCTGTCACAATCAGCTCGGCGCGATGGGCAATCGCGATCGCAATGATTTGCACGTCGGTCTTGACCTTCTGCCGGTCTACACGCTCATCAAAGCCCCAAGCCTCGGATCTGTGAGACAACTCCGCGGCGACCATGGCGGCAGGTAAGTCAAAAGAAGGCACAAAGAAGAAACGCTCGAGCGCAGCCAATTGCTCCTGGCGCTCATTGTCATCGAACCATTGCAGGTATTCGGCGGCAGCCGGAGCTGGCACCATGATCGTTTCATTTTCGTCTTGTAGACTACGAAGATATCGGGCCGTTCGCTCCACCATCTCTTCTTGGCCAGACCGCGCCTTTTTCTGCACTCCCCAGATCAATACCATCGTATCGATACATATCACCTGAAGTCCCTCGCGTTGGCATCGGAACGCAAGCGATCGACGTATTCTTTCGCATCGACCTCGTCCCAGCGTCCCTTGGCAGCGTCGGCCAGCTCTTTGAAGGCAAGTACCGGGTCAA
>JBJMGZ010000244.1:0-16545 GCA_045807605.1 Thermoanaerobaculia bacterium
GCTTTATGCCTGCGCCCCTTCGGGGCTGGCTAATACGGCCCGCCCATCTCCAGGATGGTCGGCTTCACCTTCGTCGCCACCCCCAGCCCATCCCCGAAGGGCAGCACGACCGCCTGGAGCTGCGGGTGCATCATCAGGTACCCGTTGAACGCCCGCAGCGCATCCGCGTCCGGATCGTCCTCGTCCGGGGGATCGGCGACGCGGCCTTTCCAGAGCAGGTTGTCGAGCGCCACCACCCCTCCCACCCGGAGCTTCGGGACGAGCTGGTCCAGGTAGCGCCGGTACTCCTTCTTGACCGCGTCCACGTAGGCCAGGTCGAACGGGCCCGGCAGGCGGGAGAGCACTTCGAGCGCCGCGCCTTCGATCAGCTCGACCCGGCCGGCCACGCCGGCCCGCTCCAGGTAGCCGCGGGCCGCGGCGAGACGCTGCGGATCGGTGTCGATGCTGATCACGCGGGCCTCGGGCGCGCCGCGGGCGAGGCAGAGGGCGCCGTAGCCGATGGCGGTGCCGATCTCGACGATGAGACGCGCTCCGGTGGCGCGGGCGAGGATGCCCAGGAAACGGCCGATCTCGGGGTCCGAGATGGGGATGTCCTCCTGCGCGGCCCGCTCCTCCATCTCCCGCAGGAGTGGATCGCGCGGCGGCAGGAGGCGCTCCAGGTAGCGCTCCTGCCGGGGCAGCAGGAGAAGGCCTGGACCCTCTTTCATGGCGCCGAGGGCGAGCCCGGCGCGCCGGGCTTGGCGGCCGCCCGCGGCTGGCCTTCGTCCGGAGCCCAGGCGGCGTTCTCCAGCGAAACCGAGCGCGGGGGCGTGCCGAAGCTGAAGTTGGGCTTGAGCTCGAGGCGGCACTGGCCGCTCTTCGGCGGGTCCACCAGCGGCATCTCCACCTCGTGGATGCCCGGCCCGGACAGGCTCGCCTCGAAATCGCCGCAGCTCCCCTCGATGCGCACGGTCGGCTGTCCGCCCTCGTTCACCTTCAGCGGACCCGCGATCTCGGGCGCCGGGATGCTGAGCACCAGCCAGATGTGGCCGGGCTTGCGCAGGCCGGCTACCCGCAGGCCGCCGTTTCCGGTCAGCCAACGCCGCGCCAGCACCTGGCGGTCGCCGCCGGGCTCGGTCGGCAGCCACTGCTCCGAGAAGGTGAAGCGTGGACCGCTCTTCTTGTTGGCCGGCGCCGGCGGCACCTCCACCACGGCGGCCTGGTATTCGCGCCGCGCCACCGGCTCTCCCAGGCCGTCCAGCGTCCAGCGCTGCTTGCCCTCGCCGGCCAGGCCGAGCGTCAGCCGGTAGCGGCCCTGCGGCAGCGGCGGCGCCAGCGCCGACTGATACAGCTTGAGGTCGTAGCCGACCGCCGTCCCCTCCCGCCAGCGGCCGGGGAACGTGTGGTCGAACGTGCGCACGACCTTGTCGTCGTCGTCGAGCAGGTGGACGAACACCGTCGGCGTGCCCGCGAACCCTTCGAGCGCGGCCGACGGCTGCCAGCTCAGGTGGATCGTGTGCAGCTCGGGGTGCGGCAGGCGCAGGCTCTTCGGCGACACCTCGATCGAAGCCACCGGAGGCGCGTCCTCGCCACAGCCGAGGACACCCAGCGCGAGGACACCCGGCGCGCCGAGCGCAAGGACCAGGACCAGGGGGGACAGGGTCTTCTTCATGGTTGTGGAGAACCTATCACGGCCGGTACGTCGCCGAGCAGTCCGGCCCCTCCCAGACCGTCACCTCCGCGAGCGGCGCGGCCGGCAGCCGCTCGGCGAGCCGGTCGAAGAACCAGGCGGCGATGCGCTCCGTGGTGGGGCTCACCGCGTCGAACGGCGGCACCGTATTGATATCCCCGTGGTCGAGCCGCGCCGCGAGCTCGTGAAGCGCCGTCTTCACCTCCACGAAGTCGAAGGCCATGCCTTCGGCGTCGAGCTCCGCCGCGGAGAGCACCGCCTCCACCCGCCAGGAATGGCCGTGATTCGGCTCCGGCCTCCCCTTGTAGGACGTCAGGTGATGCGCCGCCTCGAAACGGGCCACGACCCTCAGCACATACACGGGTCAACCTCCAAGCAGGGGCGGGGCTTGCCCCCGCCCGGGAGGGGGTAAACCCCTCCCCTACTCAAGGAGCTGCTCCACCCGCGCCACCACCATCTCCAGGGCGACCTTGTTCTCGCCCCCCTCGGGGATGATGATGTCCGACCAGCGCTTCGACGGCTCCACGAACTCCAGGTGCATGGGCCGGACGCTCTCCAGGTACTGGCGCAGGACGTCCTGCACCGTGCGCCCGCGCTCGGCCATGTCGCGCCCCAGGCGGCGGATCAGGCGGATGTCCGCGTCCGTGTCGACGTAGATCTTGAAGTCCAGCAGCTCGCGCAGCGCCGGCTCGCAGAAGATCAGGATGCCCTCGACCAGCACCACCGGGTGCGGCTCGACGCGCTTCGTCTTCTTCGTCCGCCGGTGGCGCACGAAGTCGTAGACCGGGACTTCGACCGGATGCCCGGCCTTGAGCGCCGCGATGTGCGAGATGAGCAGGTCGTTGTCGAGCGCCGCCGGATGGTCGAAGTTGTGGTGCAGCAGCTCGGCCTCGCTGCGCCAGATGATGTCCCTGTAATAGCTGTCCTGCTCGATCAGGGCGATCCGGTCGTCGCCCACGGCGTCGAGGATGGCGCGGACGACGGTGGTCTTGCCCGAGCCGGTCCCGCCGGCCACGCCGAGCACGAACGACTTGTGGTCCGGCTTGATCAGCACGGGCTGCGGCAGCGGCGCAGTCTCGATCATGGATGCCTCCGGGGCTGGAGCCCAGGGATGGAATGCTACGGAGGGATTCTATGTCACCGCTGGCAGCGGTGGCAGTAGAAGCTGCTCCGCCCCGCCTGCACGATGCGGCGGATGGGGGTGCCGCACGCCGGGCAGGGCTCCCCTTCCCGGCCGTAGACCCCGAGGGAGACCTGGAAGTAGCCGCTGTTGCCCTCGCCGTCCGCGAAGTCGTTGAGCGTCGTCCCCCCCTTCGCGATGGCCTGGGAGAGCACCGCCACGGACGACTCCGCCACCCGCTCCCACCGCGCCGCCGAGATCCGCGCCACCGACCGGTTCGGGTGGATGCCGGAGCGGAACAGCGCCTCGGTCGCGTAGATGTTCCCCAGGCCGACCACGATGCGGGCATCCATCAGGAAGCTCTTGACCGGCCCCCGCCGGCCGGCCGCGCCGCGGGCTAGAAAATTGCCGTCGAAGCCGGGCTCCAGCGGCTCGATGCCGAGATGGGAGAAGTGGGGATCGGAGGGGATCTCCGAGGTCTTCACGGCGAACACCAGTCCGAACCGCCGCGGATCGCGCAGGCGCAGGCGCCGGCCCGAGTCGAGGAAGAACGCCACGTGCTCGTGCGGCTCCAGCGGCTCGGCCGCCGGCACCACCGTGAGCCGCCCGCTCATCCCGAGATGGACCACCAGCGTCTGCCCCCCTTCGAGGTCGATGAGCAGGTACTTGGCGCGCCGCCGCAGGGCCGCGATCTGCCGGCCCGCCGTGCGCTTCGAGAGCGCTGCCCGGCTCACCGGCTCCCGCATGGCGGCGTTGCGGACCTCGACGCGCGAGATCCGGTCGCCCAGAATGCGCGGTTCCAGGCTCCGGCGCAGGACTTCGACCTCGGGCAGCTCGGGCATGGCGGGGGATTGTACAACCCCTTGACACCTGCCGCCGTTTGGCGTAAAAAGGGCGTAAGATGTCCAGGCAAGCCACACTCCCGTTCGTCCCCACGCTGACCCAGATCCCGTCCGATCCGGCCGTGGAGCCGCTGCTCCGGCGAGCGCTTCTCCGGCGCGAGCCGGTGGTGGTGGGCACGGCCGGCGCCGACCCGTACGCCGTCGAATCCGGCAACGCCGGTCAAGCTGCGTTCGTCCGCTCCCTGCTCCAAGCCCTCACGCGAGTGGACGGCCTGGAGGTCGCGATCACGACCCGCTCGCCGCGCATCCTCCAGGATCTGAGCCTGCTCATCGAGCTCGATCAGCGTCACACGGTGAGGGTGGATGTCCCGCTTCCCGCAATCGATCCGGAGCTCGCCCTGCGCATCGAGCCGCGCGAGCCCGCGCCCGACGCCCGGCTGTGGGCGGTGTCGCAGCTGGCCTCCGAGGGAATCACCACGAGGGTGGTGGTGAAGCCGGTCCTGCCGGGGGTGAACGACGGGGAGGATGCCCTGCAATCCCTCTTCGAAGCGGCCGCGGAAGCCGGAGCCGGAGACATCGTGCTGGACACGGTCCCCGCCGCGAGAGTTCAGCTCAGCCTCTGGCCGGGAGCCAAGAAGAGCGGCCCGGGCCGCGAAGCCCTGCTGACCCTCTTCCGCCGCCTGCGCCTGGAGCACGGTTTCCCCCGCACCCAGCCCGGGCGGGGGTAATCCATGCGTGCTGGTGAGTGAGGGCACTATCGAGGTCGACTGAGGTCGACTGAGGTCGGCTAGCTGCCGGAGCGCTTCGACTTCCTGCCGCTCGCGACCGGTTGGGGGGCCGGCTCGGCCACAGGCGCGGGGGCGGCCGGGCTCTTGGTGAGCTCGCCGAAGAGCACGTCGAGGAAATCCTTCATGGTCTGCTCGACGCGCCCGCGGTCCGGGCTGATGGCCGGAGCCGCCGGGGGAGCTTCCTTGACGTCGCCCTCGTTGCGCTGGCGGTGCAGGTGCTGCAATGCCTGGACGAGGCGCATGGTCTCGGGGTCGAGGTTCAGCGTCTCCGGGTACGCGGCCAGGAAGAAGGCGGCAGGCGGCAGGCGGATGGCCCGGCAGACCCCCAGGATGTGAGCGATGCGCAGCTCCAGCTTGCCGTCGATGATCCGGCCGAGATAACCGGGGGAGAGCCCCATCTGCCTCTCGATCGACCGCTGGGATTGTTCGGACAGGAGAATCGCGCTCTTCAGCAGGCGCGCAACACGGGCGACTTCGGGATCTCTGGGCTTCATGATTCCATAGTGTACATCAGGATGGCACGGAAGACGTCAACGCTCAACCGAAAGTCTCGGTGAAGCGCCGGACGGCGCCGTGGCTGCCGCAGACATAGAGTGCGTCGTCGTCCTGGAAACGGAACTCCGGGCCGAACTCGACCAGGACCTGGTCCCCCCTTTCGACCGCCACGACCGAGCAGCCGGTGCGCTCGCGGATGCCCAGCTCCGCGGGATGGCGGCCCGCGAGGCCGCGCGGCGGCACCTTGAGCACCTTGAGCTGCGGATCGATCAGGAAGGCCTCCTCCCCCAGCAGCTTCTTCGCCAGGATCTGGCCCGAGACCTGGCTGATCGAGAGCGCGAAGTAGGCGCCGGCGCGGTGGATCCGCTCCACGTTCTCCGCCCGGTTCACCCGCGCGATCACCGGCACGTCGGGCGCCAGGTCCTTGAGGATCACGGTCGCGAAGAGCGTGGAGCTGTCGGTGTCCAGCGCCAGGATGACGGCCTGGGCGTCGCGGGCTCCGGCCCCTTCGAGGACCCGCATGTCCAGGACATCGCCGACCACATCCACGCCCGGGCCGGGCTGGCGGTCGATCAGCTTGACCGGCTCGCCCACGGCCGCGAGCAGCTCGGCCACCTTGCGCCCGACCTCGCCGCCGCCGCACACCACGTAGTGCCCCTTGCGCCGCATGGCCACGTTGCCCTCGGCCACATCGCTCAGCCGGTCGATGCTGTCGCGGCTCCCCACCACGACCAGCGTGCCGCCGGGCTCGATCCGCTCGGCAGGGCCGGCGAGGACCTCCAGCTCGCCGCCGACCCACTGGCCGATGACGGTCGCGCCGGTGCGGGCGCCGACGGCAGCGGCGTCCAGGGTCTGGCCGGCGAGCGGGCTGTCCGGACCGACGCGCACCTCGGCGACCTCGAGGTTCCGGCCGAGCTGCTGGATGCCCGCCACCCGCGGGCTGATGCGCTGCGAGGCCCGCGCCGCGAGCGCCGCGCCGAGGATGTGCCGCGGCGTGAAGGTGGCCGTGGCGCCGGCGAGCATCATGGGCTTGCGGTGATAGGGCTCCTCCACCAGGGCGAGGATCGGCCCCGTATAGCCGCGCTGCCGGGCGGTGAGGATGAGCGCCGCGTTCTCGTCGTCCGTGCCGTTGGCGATGATCGAGCGCGCCGTTTCGAGCCGCGCCGCCCGCAGCGCGCCGTCGCCGAAAGCGCGGTGGACGATCGGCTGGCCGGCCTCGAAGAGCCGCCGCGCCACGGCTTCGTCCGGCTCGAGGACCAGCGTGGGCACGCGCGCCGTGGCCAGCTCGGTGAGGAGCGTTTCGACGGCCGGGCCGTAGCGGTAGATGACCGCGTGGCCCGCGAAGTCCGCCGGCGCCTCCTGCGGCAGCCGGGTCTCGAAGCGCTCTTCGAGGAGCGGGATCAGGTAGAGCGGGAAGATCAGGAAGACCAGGAAGACGCCGACGAACTGCACCACCGTCACGTAGAGCACCATCACCGGATGGCCCCAGCGGCTGTCGGCGCCGTAGCCGGTGGTGGTCAGGGTCTCGGCGGCCCACTCGACGCTCTGCCAGAAGGACCGCGGCTGACCTTCCAGGAGCGCCATGCCCGCCATGTAGACGACGGCCGAGCCCACGACGAGCAACGGGAGGCTCAGCAGCAGGGCGAGGAGCCGCTTCCGGGATCGCCGCATGACGGTCAGTACGGCATGTCCTCCTCCTCCATCCCGAAGTGGTGGCCGAGCTCGTGGACGAGCGTGTCGCGGATCTCGCGGATGACGTCGCGGCGGTTGTCGCAGGCGCGCAGGATGGGTCCGCGGTAGAGGATGACCCGGTCGGGGAGGGCGCCCATGTAGAAGGTGTCGCGCTCGGCGAGCGGCACGCCCTGGTAGAGGCCGAGGAGCTCCTCCTCGGGATCCATGCCCATGGCCTCCAGGTCCTCGGGATCGGGCTCGTCCTCGACCATGACCGCGACGTTGTCGAGCAGGTCGGCCCACTCCTCCGGCAGGCCGGCCAGGGCCTGCTCCACCAGGGCCTCGAACTCCTCGGGGGGGACGCGCATCAGCGGGATTGTAGCGGAGCGGCTGTCATAGACTCCCGGAATGCCGGTCAGGCTCGACAAGTGGCTCCAGGTGGCCCGCATGTTCAAGACGCGCACGCAGGCCACGCACGCCTGCGACCTGGGGCGGGTGCGGGTCAACGGGCAGTCGGCCAAGCCCCACCGGCAGCTCGCGATCGGCGACCGGGTGGAGCTGACCCAGGGGGAGTGGGAACGCATCCTCGTCGTGCAGGAGCTCAAGGACAGGCCGGTGCCCAAGGCCGAGGCTCCGAAGCTCTACGAGGACCAGAGCCCGCCGCGGCCGGCTCCCGACCCCCTCGCCCGCATGATGCGCCGCCCCCTCTCGACCCGCGAAGCGGGCGCGGGCCGGCCCACCAAGAAGGAGCGCCGCGAGATCGACCGCTTCCTGGACGAAGAGCCGGCGCCGGACCTCGACTGGGATGATGAAGAAGATTGAAGACATCCGGACAGGATTTAGACACTGTCCATCTTCCTCCCCCCAGGGTGGTAAAATGAATCTTCATGAATGAAGACCGCGGAGCATCGCGCAACGATCCACGCCACCCGATCCGGGTGGTGGCTCGCCGTACCGGCCTCAAGCCCGACCTGATCCGGGCGTGGGAGCGGCGTTATGGCGCGGTCTCGCCCGGGAGGTCCGCCACCCGCCGGCGCTACTACTCGGATGCCGAGATCGAGCGCCTGTCGC
This sequence comes from Thermoanaerobaculia bacterium, assembly GCA_045807605.1. Taxonomy (GTDB): domain Bacteria; phylum Acidobacteriota; class Thermoanaerobaculia; order Multivoradales; family UBA5704; genus DATMER01. The sequence continues at coordinate 7,657 of JBJMGZ010000244.1, forward strand.
TGCTCGGCCGCGTGGTCCGCGCCGGCCATACCATCAGCCAGGTGGCGCAGCTCCCGGAGGAGGAGCTGGAGGAGCTGATCGCCCGCGACGCGGTCGCGCAGCCGGCCGCGGCCGGACCGGTCGGCCGGATCGAGGCGATCCTCTCCTGCTGCCTGTCCGCCGTGCAGCGCCTCGACTCCCGCGACCTCGGGCACCAGATCCGGCGCGCCTCGGTCGAGCTGAGCGCGCCCGAGCTGCTCGACGACGTGCTGGTGCCGCTCATGCAGCGCATCGGCGACCAGTGGAAGCAGGGAGTGCTGCGGCCCTTTCACGAGCACATGGCTTCCGCCGTGGTGCGCTCCTTCCTCGGCAGCACCATGGGCGAGGCCAACCACGGCTCGCCCGTCTTCCTGGCCGCCACCCCGGCCCGGCAGCGCCACGAGCTGGGCGCGCTGCTCGCCACCACCTCCGCCGCCGCCGAGGGCTGGCGCGTCCTCTACCTGGGACCCGACCTGCCGCCCGAGGAGATCGCGGCGGCCGCCCTCCACCAGGACGCCCGCGTGGTGGCGCTCAGCCTCGTCTATCCTCCGGACGACGCGCTCCTGCGCGACGAGCTGCGGCGCCTGCGCCGGCTGCTCGACTCGCGCACCGAGCTGATCGTCGGCGGCCGGGCCTCCGCCGCCTACACCGACGTCCTCCAGGAGATCGGCGCGCTGCGCCTCGACGACCTCCGCGACCTGCGCCGCCGCCTCGAAACGATCCGAATGGAGCCGCGGTCGATGCCGTCGGCGGCCGATGCCGCGATCTCAGCCTGACATTCTGTCAAATCAGCGTCTATATTTTCTTCTGAATTTTCCGACAGCTTCCAGTCAATCTCCGAGGAACTCGCCGATCGGCCGCAGCGGCTCGGTGTGGTCGCAGAAGATCTTGAATACCACCATGATCGGCACGGCGAGCAGCGCGCCGGTGATCCCCCAGAGCCAGCCCCAGAAGGTGAGACCGAGGAAGATGACGACCGGGTTCAGGGTCAGCCGGTGGCCCAGGACGAGCGGCGTCACAATGTAGCTCTCCAGGATGTTCAAGCCGACGAACGACAGCGGCACCATCATCGCCTGGGTGTTGTTCTCGAACGTGAGGAAGCCCACCATGGCGAGCACCGCGATCATGATGATCGCGCCCAGGTAGGGGATGTAGTTCGTGACCGCGGCGAGCACCCCCCAGAGAAGGGGGTTGGGCACGCCGAGGAAGGTCAGGATCCCCCACACCGCCAGGCCGAGCGCCACGTTGATGACCGTGATCGTCACCAGGTAGGAGGAGACGTCGGTCTCGATCTGGCGGGCGATCTCCACCGCCCGCTTCTTGTCCGCCAGGCTGGGCAGCACCCGGATCAGCTTGCGCAGGAAGAGGTCGCCCGAGGCGAGCAGGAAGAAGAGCAGGATGACCATGACCACGCCGCCGGAGACCAGGTCCGTGGCCTGGCTGAACATGCGCTCGCCCAGGGTCTCGGTGGTGACCTGGACGGTCGGCGGCGTCTGTCCACCGCCGACCTGGGTGATCTTCTCCACCTGCTGGGTGGCCTTGCTCATGGTCTGCACCGGCTTCTTGAAGTCGCGCAGCTTGCTCTCCAGCCGGCGCATGGTCTGCGGCGCCTTCTGCGCCCACTCGTAGGCCGGCCCCGACAGCTCGTACATTCCCCAGGAAAGCCCGCCGAGCAGGCCGAAGACCACCAGGAAGGCGCCCAGGGAATTGGGGATGCGCAGGCGGTTGAGCCCGCGCACCACCGGGCTCAGCAGCGAGCTCAGGAGCAGGGCGAGCACGATCGGCAGGAAGAAGGCCCGGCCGAAGTAGAGGGTGTAGAAGGCCGCCAGGATGAACAGCCCGCTCAGGGCGATCGACCGGATGCCGAAGGGACCCTGGATCGAGTCCCGGAGCTTCCCGAGATCCGGCCCGGGGCGTTCGCCGGTATCCGGTGCCGGGGCTTCCGGGGGCAAAGCTTCAATCATGGGAGTCATTGTAGCCCCGACCTGAGCAAGGGGTGTGCCACGGGGATTCAGGGAAACAGCGGCAGCTGCACCATCCGGGTTTGAATGAGGTTCGAGGCCGTCACTCCCAACAGCCGCACCGGGCGCGCCGCGGCCTCGGTCTTGCGCAGCAGGTCGCGGGCGCTGACCGCGATGGCCGCGGCGTCATGGACCGGCAGGGCGAAGGTCCGCGAGCGGGTGAGGGTGGTGAAGTCCGAGTAGCGCACCTTGAGCGTCACCGTGCAGGCGGCCAGCCCGCGGCGAAATAGGCCGTCCGCCACCTCCGCGGCCATGCGCACGAGCTCCTCCTCCATCTCCTCGATCCGCCGCAGGTCGACGGCGTAGGTGTTCTCCGTTCCCAGGCTCTTGCGCTCGGTGTGGGTCTCGACCTGCCGGTCGTCGATGCCGCGGGCGAACTCGAAGAGCACCCGGCCGTGCTTGCCGAAGCGGGCGGTCAGCTCCTCCGGCTCGAGCTGGCGCAGGTCGGCCACGGTCTGCACGCCGAGGTCGGCCAGCGCCTTTTCCGTGGCCGGCCCGACGCCGTGCAGCCTGCGCACCGGCAGCGGATCGAGGAACGCCTGGACCTTGCCCGGCGGCACGACGGTCAGGCCGTCCGGCTTCTGGAAATCCGAGGCGATCTTGGCGATCAGCTTGTTCGGCCCGACCCCGACGCTCACGGTGAGCCCCCGCTCCTCCTTGACCCGCCGGCGGATCTCGCGCGCCACGGCCGTGGCGCTGCCCGCCTCCCCCAGGTGCTGGCTGACGTCGAGGTAGGCCTCGTCGATGGACACGGCCTGGACGAGCGGCGTGATCTCCCGGTAGATGGCGAAGATCTTCTCCGACTCCTTGCTGTAGCGCCGGAAATCGGGCGGGATGAAGACCGCGTGCGGGCACAGGCGCAGGGCGTGCGAGGAGGGCATGGCCGAGTGCACGCCGTAGCGCCGCACCTCGTAGCTCGCCGCCGCGACCACGCCGCGGCTCTCGGGCCGGCCGCCGATGATCACCGGCTTGCCGCGCAGCGCCGGATCGTCCCGCATGTGCACGGCCGCGTAGAAGCAGTCCATGTCACAGTGAAGGACGCGGCGGGAGGGCTTGGGCTCAGGCTCCACAACGCATACAATTCCTCGGTTGGGACCAATGTGCAAGGGTCCGCGTCTTTCGCCTGAGCCTCTGAAGGTTCGAGCTGGTACGTAGCTGTTTTCTGCCGCCGACAGGATGAGCCTTTCCCGCCGCACTCTCCTCCCCTGCCTCTTGGCAGCACTGTACCTCCTGCCGGCCGGCTGCGCGCCGGTCCAGGTCCGCACACCTCTCCAGGACCCGGTCCGGGAGCGGACGATCCGGGGGGGCGAGATCCAGTCGACGGCGCTGGAGGTCCGGGCCGGGGAGCTTCTCCGGCTCGTCGTCGAGCAGGACCGGGTGGACGTGGTGGTGAAGCTCTTCGATCCCGAGGGGCGGCAGATCGCGGCCGCGGACGGCCCCGATTACTGGATGTGGGAGGAGGAGATCGCCCTGGTGGCCGAGACCTCCGGCCCCTACCGGCTGGAGGTCCAACCCTTTCTCAAGGATGCGGCGCCCGGGGTGTACCGGGTGCGGGTCGACGGCCCGCGGGCGCCCCGGGACGCGGACCGGACGCGCATCGAGGCCCTGCGCGAGCTCTCCGCCGCCCATGCCCTTCCCCAGGGCACGGTGGAGCGCCTGCGGCATCTGGAGAGCGCCGTCCGGATCTGGCGGTCGCTGGGCGACCGCCGCCGCGAGGCCGAGGCGCTCTACCAGGTGACGGAGACCCTGGCCCGCCTCGGGCGCCCGGCCGAGGCCGCCGCGCCCTTCCGCCAGACCGTCGGCCTCTGGCAGGAGCTCGGCCTGCCCGCCCAGCTCGCCTGGACGCTGCTGGAGAGCTCGCGCGTGGAGAGGCGCTTCTTCCAGGGCGAGGAGGCCCGGCGGAACCTGGAAGAGGCTCTGAAGCTGGCCGTCCAGGCGGGGAGCGCGTTCCTGGAAGTCCGCACCCTCCAGGCCCTCGGGCGCTTCCACGAGAGGGAGCCGCGGACCGCGGCCCCCTACCTGGAGCGGGCAATACGGCTCGCCCGGGAGCACGGCTACCGCGACATGGAGATGCGCTGCCTGTACCAGCTCGGCTTCACCCTCGACAACCTCGCCGAGAAGCAGGAGGCGCTGCATCACTACGAGCAGGCGCTGGAGCTCTCCCGCGAGCTCGGGGACGTGGGGCAGGAGGCCAACGCGCACAACAGCATCGGGCATCTCTACGTCTCGCTGGGCGACTTGGACAAGGCCGTGGAGCACCTGGAGCAGGCGCTCGCGCTCAACCGCAACGCCCGCGACGCCAAAGACCGGCAGCAAGAGGCCGCGGCGCTCAACAACCTCGCCCTGGTCTACGAGAGGCTGGACCCGCCGAAGGCCCGGCGCCTCTACGAGAGCGCCCTGGCCCTCGGCCGCGAGACCGGCAACCGGGAGATCCAGGCGAAAGCCATCGGCAACCTCGCCCTCCTCGATCTCGAGGCGGGGCAGGCCGGGAGCGCCCTCGAGCGCAGCCGCGACGCTCTGGGCCTGACCGAGGGCGACACGGGCGCCGAGAGCCACCTGCGGTTCGTCATGGGGAAGGCGTACCGGCGCCTCGGCGACCTGGAGTCCTCCCGCCGCGAGCTCGAGGCCGCCCTCCGCCTGGCCCGGGAGCGCGGGGACCGCGTCGACGAGGCCAAGGTCATCGCGCAGCTGGCGCGCACGGAGCGGCAGGCCGGGGACCTGCCGCGCGCCCTCGCGCACCTCCGGGAAGGCATCCGGCTCCTCGAATCCATCCGCGCCGAGGTGGTCGAGGAGAAGCTGCGGGCCACCTTCCTCGCCTCCCGGCAGGACACCTACAAGCTCCTGATCGACACGCTGATGGCCCTGCACGAGGAGCAGCCGGACCGCGGCCACGACGCCGAGGCGCTGCAGGTGAGCGAGCTGGCCCGGGCCCGCACCCTGCTCGACATCCTGTCGCAAGCCGGGGCCGACGTGCGCGAAGGGGCGGACCCCGGGCTGGTCGACAGAGAGCGGCGGCTCCTCGCCGACATCGAAGGCCTGGAGCGGAGCCGGCTGGACCTCCTGGCGAAGGGGGTCGGATCGCCGGAGGTCCGCGACGCCACGGCCCGCCTCGACGCCGCCCTGGAGGAGCACCGGCGCGTGGAGGCCGACCTGCGGGTGAGCAGCCCGCGCTACGCGGCCCTGACCCAGCCCCGGCCGGCGGACCTCGCCGAGATCCAGGGGGAGGTGCTCGACGGCCGCGCGCTCCTGCTGGAGTACTCCCTGGGCGAGGAGCGCAGCTACCTGTGGGCGGTGACCCCGACCGCGCTCCGGAGCTTCGAGCTGCCGCCGCGGGCCCGGATCGAGGAGGCCGCCCGCCGCTGGTACGGCGCGCTCGTCGTTCATCCGCAGGACGAGAGGTATCCGAAGGCCGCGGAGGAGGCCCGGAAGGCGGCGGACGAGCTCGCCGCCATGCTGCTCGGGCCGGTCGAGGGGCTGCTCGCCGGCCAGCCGCTGCTGGTGGTCGGCGACGGCGCCCTCCAGTACCTGCCGTTCGGAGCCCTGCCGGTCCCCACGCCGCCGGACGCGGCCGGGCGCGCTCCCCTGATCGTCCGCCACGAGGTGGTCAGCCTCCCGTCCGCCTCGGCGCTGGCGGTGCTGCGGCGCGAGCTCGCCGGCCGCAGCCCGGCGCCCAAGACCCTGGCGGTGCTCGCCGATCCCGTGTTCCGGCTGGAGGATTCGCGGGTGATCCGCAGCGGCCGGCGGGGCCAGCAGGAGGAGCAGGAGGAGATACCGGGCGACCTCCGGACGAGCGAGCGGACGAGCGAGCGGGCGAGCGAGATCGACCCGCGGCAGCTTCCCCGGCTGTTCTTCTCCCAGAGGGAGGCCGAGGCGATCGCGAAGCTGGTGCCGGAGCCGCAGCGCTTCACGGCGCTGGGCTTCGCCGCGACCCGCTCCGTGGCCACCGGCGGCGAGCTGGCCTCGTACCGGATGATCCACTTCGCGACCCACGGGCTGATCGACAGCCGCCGGCCCGAGCTGTCGAGCCTCGTGCTGTCCCTCGTGAACGAGCAGGGGGAGCCCCAGAACGGCTTCCTGCGGCTGCACGACATCTACAACCTGGAGCTCCGGGCGGACCTGGTGGTCCTTTCGGCCTGCCAGACGGCGCTGGGCCAGGAGATCCGCGGCGAAGGGCTGGTCGGCCTGACCCGGGGATTCATGTACGCCGGCGCCGCCCGCGTCCTGGCGAGCCTCTGGAGCGTCGACGACCGCGCCACCTCGGTGCTGATGGAGCGCTTCTACGGCCACATGATCTCCGGCCGGCTGAGCCCGGCCGAGGCCCTGCGCCAGGCCCAGATCGACATGTCGCGCGATCCGCGCTGGCGGTCGCCGTACTACTGGGCCGGGTTCTCGCTGCAGGGGGAGTGGCGGTGAGGGAGGGCGCGGGTCGAGGTCTGACTCCCGACAGCTTCGAGGCGCTCCTCGCCATGCTCCACACCGACCGGGAGATCGCGGGCCAGCGCTACGAGGAGATCCGCCGCCGGCTCGTCCGCCTTTTCGAGTGGCGCGGCTGCGCCCATTCCGAGGAGCTGGCCGACGAGACCTTCAACCGGGTGGCGCGCAAATCCGCCGAGGGGCTCGCCCTCCAGAGGAGCGATCCCTATGCCTATTTCTGCGGCGTGGCGCACCATGTCTTTCAGGAGGTCGTGCGGCGCGAGGCGCGGCAGCACAAGGCCCTGGAGAGCAGCGACTGGACCGCTTCAGACCCCGCGGAGGACGAGCCCGACTACCGCCTCGACCATCTCCGCGCCTGCCTCCAGACCCTGGAGGCCGAACAGCGGCGCCTGCTGCTGCGCTATCACCAGGAGGACCAGCGCATCCGCTCCCGCAAGGACCTCTGCGACGAGCTCGGAATCCCCATGAACGCCCTCCGCATCCGCGTCCACCGCCTGCGCCGCAAGGTGGAGGCCTGTGTCCAGGAAAAGCTCCGGAACTAGTCCATGAAACGCTTTCCGGGTTCCAGACACTCTAGAACGGAAGCGAGACGGGGCGGGAGAGGGACCATTCCGGGGACATTGGGGACATGAGGCCATGAGAGACGAAGAGCTGTTGCGGCAATATCTGCTGGGCGAGCTGTCCGGCGAGGACGAGGCGCTCCTCGAAGCGCGGCTGATCCAGGACGACGGGCTTTTCGAGAGAGCCGAGGCCATGGAGGCCGAGCTCCTGGACGAGCATGCCCATGGCAGGCTCTCCGCCTCCCAGGGCGCCCGCATCCGGCGCCACCTGGCCTCCTCGCCCGCGACCCGCTCGCAGCTCGCCGTGGTTCGGGGCCTCGGCACCGTCGCCCAGGACGAAACGCCGGGCCGCCGCATCCTGACCGGCCCCTGGGGACGGGTGGATACCTCCCGCCCCCGGACGCGAGCCCTCGCCGCCGCCGCCATGCTGGTGATGGGGGTCGGGGCCGTCTGGCTGGCTGTGCAGACCCCCTCCATCCCGGAGATGCCGGCGCGGAAAGCCGCGCAGCGCGCCGGGGAGATCCTGCCGCAGCCGCCGCGGGCCCCGGAGACGATAACGGCGACCCCCTCCCCGGTGGTGATCGCACAGGTGGAGCCCACTCCGGCACCCGTGCCGACTCCTGCGCCCGCGCCCGAGCCCGCCCCCTGGCTGTTCGAGATCGCCTTGACCAGCATCACGCGGGGCGAGGGGGAAGTTCCGAAGAAGCCCGTGCCCGCTCCGGGCACGAAGCGGGCTGAAATCGAGATCAGCCTCGGAGCCGGCTACATGGAGTACGACTCCTACGAGGTCCTGCTTTCCAGGCCCGGCGAGACCGTGTTCCAGGAGCAGGGTCTCAAGCCCCGCGAGCAGAAGCTGGTCCTCGAAATCGATCCCGGGAAGCTCCAGGAGGGCACGTACACCCTCGTCGTGAACGGGGCCGCGCCCGACCGCCCGGCCGAGCTTCTTGCCGAGCTGGAGATCGATCTCGAGCCCGCGAAATGATTCCGTCCCGCTGATCACTCCCAGGTAGATGGCTCGCAACCACGCGGCGAGCCGGGTTCAGCACCCGCCTTCCACTTCGGTGGGCGGGCCTAACAGGGGGGATCACGGACATGCCCAGGAAGTACGAGAGCTCTGGCACGGAACCAGACGACGGCTCGATCCGGGTCGGCACCGGCGGCGGCGGAGGCGGCGCGCTGCAGGGCCACCGTCCACCGAAAGTTGAGCCCAAGCCTCCCAGGAAGACAACGCCTCCGAAGGGAGGCGCGAAAAGCTCCAAGGGTGCCTGACCAAGGCGCCTCCCTCTGGGGCGGTCCCCGCGCGGCGGGTCCGCCCCCTTTTTTCCCCTGAAATGTTTCCGACCCGGCCGTCACTCCCTCATGAAGGGAGCTCGTTGATGGCCGAACCGTTGCACGCTCTCGCCCCTCTTTCCGTCCGCCACTCCGCCGCGCGCAAGCCGCGGCTCCCCCATCCTCATCTTGCGCCGCGACAGGCAGCCCAGCCGGACAGCCGGACGGACAGTGAAACCACGCTCGCGGCGGGGGCCGTTGCGCCCCGGGCCGAGAGCTGGACCCCGGCCGCGCTCCCCATGGCGAGACCGGCCGGCCGGCCGCGCCGGAGCGCCAGCCGCCAGACCCCGGCCGAGAGGCTGCTGCGCAACGCGCTCCGCTTCGGGTTCTTCGTCAACGGCGCCGCCCTGCTCATCCCGCGCCTCTTCCCGACCGCCGCCTTCCAGGCCTGGCGCTACGGCGGCGACGACTTCCTGCTCGCCGCCGCCGTGCTCCTGAGCGGCCAGGTCCTGCTGATGCTCGGCCGCGGCGGGACCAGCGACCTGTAGAGACGCCCCGCGGGGCGTCTCTACCCGCCGCCCCCGCCG
>JBJMGZ010000245.1:0-4610 GCA_045807605.1 Thermoanaerobaculia bacterium
TTTCTCGCGGCCTTTCAGGCCGCGTTGGATGCGGGTCTGTTTTCCCAGGGCATCGGCCTGCGGCCTCAGCCCCGCGTAGCGCATGTAATCTCCCGGCCCGTTGGGCCGGGTGGTGGGGTTGGCCGGGAGGGCGGCGGCAGCTCTGCCACGCCCCCGCCCGCACGGGGTTGTCACCCCGTTCCCCTGCCGTCGCCCCTTCGGGGCTGTGATCGTGGCGGGCCAGCGCCTGAGCAGTACGGGAGTTTTCCTGCGGGCTCGCCGGCTTGCCGTTCTACGCGCCGGGGCTTCGGCCCGGTGAACTGGAGCGGGGGAGGAGGCTGGTAGAGCCGGGTTTTTCAACAATCCGGGGACGAAGCGTGTCTACCCCACGCTTCTATGCGCCCGGCCCCAGGACTTTTTGCAGCAGCCGCTCGAGCTCGGGAATCCGCTCTGGTGCACCCAGGATCTGTGCGAACTCATGGACAAAAGCACGCACTCTCTCCAAATTGATGCGGTCCCCGTGCAGCGTGAGGAGCTGCTCGATGTCGTATCGATCGCGATCCCTCCAGGCGAGCGCTTTGTAAATGACAAGGTCTTCGGGAGTCGCGACCGAGATCTTCACCCCTCCGAACCTCACCTCGACAGCTTGCGCCAGGGCCTCCTGCTCAAAGGAGGTGAAGGCGAAGCTGATCTCGAGAGTGACTTGCGTCTTCTCATGCACGAGCAAGAGAACCTGGCTCTTCTCGGCAAACTCCAGGAAGTTGGGGATCCGTGGACGAATCGAGCACTCTGCCAGGACTTCGAGGATTTGGGAAGTATCGAGCCGGGCGGCGAGAACCGTGGCGTCGATATCGACGGTCTGGCGAGCGACTCCGTGTGCGATGACGGCGATTCCCCCAATCACCATGCTGGGGGCTTCGATCCGCTGGAAAGCCTTCGCCAGGTCGGCGAGAGCCTCAAGGATTTTCTGGCTTGGCCGCCTGGCCATGGGCTTGGTAGAAGCTGCGGACACGGACCCAGCAGCGCCGGGCCATCTCGTCGTCGCGCCGGCGGGCTTCGTTTTCGGGAGGAGGCCAACCGTGCATCGCGCCGAACAGGTCCATCAGCTCCAAGGCCCCCCGGATGGCCATGGCAGAATCAGGCCCGGCCTGGCGTCGTTCCTCTCGCTCCTGCTGCTCAACGGCTTGCCACCCCGCCACCATGCGGCGCACGTCTTCCGGGTTTCCCGGAGACACGGGTTGAAGGAAGCTCTTCGGCACGAGGGAAGCCTAACATGGATTCAGCGTGCCCGGCGCCCGAAGGATCTGGTGATGTCCTTGGGAATTGCCGCGCACCGGAGACGAGAGCGACCAGCCGTATTCCTGGCGAATGCAGAAAAACGGAGGGCAACCTGCGGGGTCATGCGCGCAGCTCTGGCGTTGACGCGCGGAGCGCGGCCGGAGAGAGGAAGAGCGCGCTCGTGCCCGCATCGAGTCCAATAGATTGGAGAACAGCGCGCCCTGGATGACATCGAGCGCGTAAAAACCACAACGAGCGCGCTCGACATGACATCGAGCGCGCTGAATTCCAATTTGACGGGCTCGAATTCATCTCGAGCCCGCTGAATTCAAATCTGGAGGGCTCGAGATCAAAACGAGCGCGCTGAAAATCAAATCGACCGCGTAAAAACGACAACGAGCGCGCTCGATTTGAATTCGGCTCCAATAGATTGGAGTGCAGTGCGCTCGAATTCAAATCGAGTGCGCTGCTCTCCAATTTCATGGACTCGAAGTCTCATCGGGCGCGCTGAATCCCAATCTAACGGCCTTGACGTCAATCAAGGCGCTCTGCGGCCGAATCTCACGGGCTTGAAGTCTCCGCGGGAGCGCTGAAATCCGATCTGGCGGGCTCGAGGTCTCGCCGGGCGCGTCAGAACCTGATCCGGCGCGCCGGAAGTCTCCGCGAGCGCGCGAAATCCGGTTTCAAGGAGGTGGAAGCGTCGGCGGGCGCCCAGGAATCCAATTTGACGCGCCGGCAGGGACCGCGGGCGCGCTGGAACCGGTTTTCAGCCGCCGCAAGCCGGAGAGCTCGGGCACGGCTTGATGCAGCGCTGGCAGAGGGGGAAAAAGGCAGGGGGCGCTGAGCAGCGCGCCCCCTGGGTGAGGCGACTTCGCGGGATCAGGAGGCAGAGGTCGGGTCGGACGGCGCGGGCGCCACGGGCTTGCGGGCTTTCGACGCCGCGGTCCGGACGCCGCGGAACGGCTGCAGGCCGAACTCGATCAGCTTCTCGCTGTCCTTGCCGAAGTGCTGCCGCACTCCGGTGCGGAGGTAGGCCACGAGAGTCTCGATCTCGCGGAACAGGGTCCGCATCTCCTTGCCCACCTCCTGCTTGCTCGTGGTCAAGGCAGCGTGCTTGGCGCCCAGCTCCTTGAACCGGGTCGTCTTCTCCTGAAGCTCGACCCGGTGCCCTTCCAGGTGCTGAAACTGATCCTGGTTCGCGGTCAGGCCCGTGTTGGTGACCTCCCAACCTGCGACGCGATGCATGTACTGCGGTACTCGGGACATACGGATACTCCTTTCTTCCCTTTCGGGGGTGAACCGGTCAGCATCTTCATTGAGGCCGCCGGATTGCTGCCCATTGACCAACTGTGAGCATTGTACGGGGAGTCCTCGGAAAATGTCTAGTCTTTTTTCCGATTTACCTGTATTTTAGTCGGGAAGAATCTGGAGCTACTGAAATGGCGACGGGATCTCTCCAAGGTGGAGCCGAAATGTCTCCAATAACCAGAATTCGCGCGCTCTCTTGCCTGGAGGGGAGGGGTGATGCGGCGGGCCTGGCCTGTTCGGGGGGGCCGCCCCTGCGTCGCGCAGGTCCGCGGGGCGGCCCATCGTCTGCTCTTGCCGGCTACTCCTCGTCCCGTTCCAGGATCGGCACCACCAGCGTCCGTTCGTCGCGCAGCACCTCGCCCGTCTCCGTCTTCTGGGTGGCGCTGACGCGAACCTGGCCGGGCATCTCGGTCACCTTCACGGTCGCCTGGAAGGAACCTTTGCCGTCCACCTTGACGCTCTTCGCCACCACCCGGTTCCCGATGCGGAGGGTGACGGACGAACAGCGCGGCGCGGCGCAGAAACCGCTGCCGTACACCTGCACGGCGTCACCGGTCGCGGCGGTCGGCTGGCCCGTGACCTTGAGCGTGCCGACCAGCTGCAGGTAGGGCAGGGCCCCGTTCGCCGGCGGCTCCCCTCTCCCGCCGGGGCCGGCGGCGTCGAAGCCCGCCTTGCCGCCGACCTGCTCGTCCGGGAAGCGGCCGATGACGGCGGTGACCCGGTCCTCGGCATAGAGGAAACCGGTGATCGAACCCCCTTCCGCGAGGATGCCGAGACAGCCAGGGCAGCCGGAGAACTCGCCGGGGCGGGTCGCCGTCGTCGGCTCGACCGGCAGCGACGGATCGATCCTCTCGCCGTCGATGTCGTAGGCGTCCAGCTTGCCTTCGTTCACGGCCAGGGCCTTGAGCGCGCCCTCCTCCGACAGCCGGAGGTCCTCGATGATCCCCTTCTCCAGTCCGTACACCTGGCAGGTCGGCAGGTCGGGGGGGTGCGGACAGGCCCAGCGCGGATAGATGCGCTCGCCCACGATCGTCCGCACGTCGATCCGGCAGGGGCTCGGGAAGTCGGGGCAGAGGACCGGCGGCGGGAAGCTGCCCGGCACGAGCTTCCAGAGGCCGTTGCCGTAGGTGGCGACGACGACCCCGTCCCGGTCGAAGAAGAAGTTGCTGATGCCGCGGATGAAGTAGTCCGAGAACGGGATCCTGGCCCAGGTCTGGCCGCCGTCGGCCGATTCGAAGATCCCGGCGGCCTCGGTGCCGACCAGGACCTGGCGGGTGTCGTCGGGGTTGAAACCGATGGTGTGGACCTGCAGCGGGCCGCCGGGCACGCTGAACCGGAACCGGCCGCCGTCGAGGATCAGGTCGGTCAGCGCCGTCATCGCCGTCCATGTGGCGCCGCCGTCCTGGGTGACCTTCATCTGGCCGCTCGCGACGTCGGTGGCGATCACGTGCTGCGGGTCGCCGGGGTCGGCGCCGAAGACGGCGGGGACGGTGAAGCTCCCCTGGCCCGGGCCGTAGGCTCCCAGGCTGCCCAGGCTTCCGGAGCCGCTCCCCTCCGCGGCGGCCGAGGTGGCGGTGCGGTTGGCGACGTCGAGGTCGATCCGGATCAGGCCGATGTTCGGACCGGCGGGGTTGCTCCCCGGCCGGCTGACCGCCTGCCAGATCCGCGGGCTGGCCGGCGGCCCGACGATCTGCGGGAAATGGACCAGCGACGCAGCGATGGTGAACGGCGTCGTGCTGGCCGGAATCCGGACCGGATTCCAGGTCCCGCCGGTGTCGAGGGTCAGGGCGATCCCCGTGGCGGTGGAGCCCGGAGCCTGCGTGTACTGGATGTACTTGCCGGTGTCGAGGAGGAACGGGTTGCCCGCGTTGTTCGGCGGATCGTTCCAATGATCGAAGGTGACGAAGTGATCGGAGCTCTTGAAGTTCCCCCAGCTCACGTCCTGCCCGGTGATGATCTCGCTGGCGTGGGAGGGCGTGCTCCGCTTCATCTGGAGGGCGTAGCCCTCCGGGCAGCGGGGGTTGCTCCAACTCCTGCCGTCATCG
>JBJMGZ010000246.1:0-10627 GCA_045807605.1 Thermoanaerobaculia bacterium
TTGCCCTCGCGCCCGAGGCGCTGGGCCAGCGACTCGCCGTGCAACAGCGGCATGACCAGGAAGGGCGCGCCGCGCTCCTCGCCGACGTGGTGGATGGCCACCACGTGGGGGTGGTTCAGGGCCGCCGTCGCCCGGGCCTCGCGCAGGAAGCGCCGGCGCGCGGCCTCGGTCGTCTCGTCGTCCGAGGTCATGAACTTCAAGGCCGCCAGTCGCCCGAGACGCAGGTCCCGCGCCTTGTAGACCACGCCCATCCCGCCCCTGCCCAGGCGCTCGAGGATCTGGAAATGCGCGACCGTGCTGCCGATCTCCGGGAAGCTCATCAAGGTAGAAATCCCCGGCCACCCCTGCCCTTCATTCCCGAAGATCAACGGCAAACCAGGCTGACTCGCTTATTTTAACAAAGGACGTAAAGGATCCAAAGGACAGAAAGGACAAGGACAGAGCGGACGGGCTTACTCTAAGGAGGTGAGCCGGGTCCGCCGCTTCGCCGCCGTCCTCCTGATCCTCCTGCTGGCTGTTCCGCTGCAGGCGGCCGAGATGCGCGATGTGCTCGGCTCGGCGCACGTGGGCGGGCGCTACTCCTTCACCGACCAGGACTTCCTCAACGAGGGCGCCGACCGGCTGCTCGAGCTCGGCACCCGCGTCATCAAGGTCTGGTTCCAGCTCGACGCGTCGCGCGCCTATCCGTTCAACTCCAATTGGGGGGAGCCGGCCGCCGATCTCGCGGAGCTGGCCCGCAAGCCCTACTACCGCCGGCTGTTCGACAAGCCGTTCTCTACCTACATCCTGGTCATCTCGTCCTTCTCGCCCCTGGGCACGAGCCAGTGGCTCGACGGCATGACGCCCGAGGAGATCGACGGCGAGCGCGAGCACGTCTACAAGCTGGCGCGCCATCTCCTGATCACCTACGCGGGGAGCGGCAAGACGTTCGTGCTCCAGAACTGGGAGGGGGACCACCTCCTGCGCCAGGGGCTCGACGGCGCCGATCCCGATCCGGTCCGCATCCAGGGCATGATCGACTGGTGGAACGCCCGCCAGGACGGGGTCGAGCAGGCCCGGCGCGAGGTCGGGCTCAACGGCGTGATGGTCGTCCACGCGGCGGAGGTCAACCTCCTGGCCCAGGCCATGGAGGGGAAGGTCACGGCCACGAACGACGTGGTCCCGTTCACCCGGGCCGATCTCTACTCCTACTCGAGCTGGGACGTCGGCTTCGACCGCCGGCGCCTGACCCAGGCCCTGGACTACCTGGAGTCCAAGGCCCCGGACAGCGAGCTCTTCGGCGAGCGCAACATCTACCTGGGCGAGTTCGGAGCGGTGAAGGACCAGGTGGGGGAGGGGGTGAACCTGCGCAAGCTGATCCAGGGGCTCGCGGATGCGGCGCTCGGGTGGGGTGTGCGCTGGGCCGTGTTCTGGCAGCTCTACTGCAACGAGCCCAAGCACGAGTACGCGGGAAGGCCGCAGATCTCCGACATGCGCGGCTTCTGGCTCATCCGCCCCGACGGCTCCCAGGCAGCCTCCTGGCGCCACTTCCAGCGGCGCATGCCCCTGGTGCGGCACATGGCCCGGTTCAGCATCGCCACCGGCCAGTTCCTGGGCGCCGAGGATGAGGATGAGCAGGCGGTAGACGCCGACCGCTGGCGGCCGGGACCGTTCACCCGGTTCGCGCTCTACGACCTCAACGGCGGGCCGCTGCGCCACGGCGACAAGGTCACGCTGCAGGCCCACAGCGGGCTCTACCTGACCGCCATCGACGGCGGCGGAGGCCCGGTCCTGGCCCGCAGCGTCGAGGCGGGCGAGGACGAGGTCTTCCAGGTCTGGAAGGTCGGCGGCAGCGGCACGATCCGCGGCGGCGATCCGATTGCCTTCCAGACCCGCTCCGGCCTGTACCTCGTGGCCGAGCCCGGGACGCTCAAGGTCACCGCCACCCGCCCGGCGATCGGGCCGGCGGAGACGTTCCGGCTGCTCCTCGTGCCCGATTAGCTAAACTCCGTCTCCATGCTGCTGACTCTGCGCACGACCCACCGGCCGGCGACGGACCTGGGCTACCTCCTGCACAAGCATCCGGAGAAGCTCCACTCCTTCGATCTGTCGTTCGGGCAGGCCCACATCTTCTATCCGGAGGTCTCGGAGGAGGCCTGCACCGCGGCGCTGCTCCTGGACGTCGATCCCGTGGGACTGGTGCGCGGCCGGTCCAGCACTCTCGACCAGTACGTCAACGACCGGCCCTATGTGGCCTCCTCCTTTCTCTCGGTGGCGATCGCCCGCACGCTGGCTTCGGCGCTGGGGGGGCGGAGCCGGGAGCGGCCGGAGCTGGCGGAGACGGCGATCCCGCTCCAGGCGCGGATCTCCGTCATCCCCTGCTGGTGGGGAGAGGAGCTGCTGCGCCGGCTGTTCGAGCCGCTCGGGTATGCCATGGAGATCGAGCCGCATCGGCTCGATCCGGGCTTTCCGGAGTGGGGGGCTCGCCACTTCACCGTGACGCTCACGGGCGTCCTGCGCCTCTCCGAGCTGCTCGCCCATCTCTACGTGCTGGTGCCGGTGCTCGACGACGAGAAGCACTACTTCGTGGACGAGGCCGAGGTGGAGAAGCTCGTGCGGCACGGCGGCGACTGGCTGCGCGGGCATCCCGAGCGCGACTTCATCGCCCGCCGCTACCTCAAACACCAGCGCAGCCTGGTCGAGGAGGCGGTGAGCCGCCTTCTGAGGGAGGAACCGCCGGGAGAGGCGCCGGAGGAGCAGACGCGCGACGCCGAGGAAGCCGCTCTCGAACGGCCGCTCGGGCTCCACGAGCAGCGCCTGCGCGAGGTCGCGGCCGAGCTGGCGGCGAGCGGCGCCCGCCGGGTGATCGACCTCGGCTGCGGCGAGGGCCGGCTCCTGGAGATCCTGCTGGCGGACCCGCAGTTTACCGAGGTCGCGGGCATGGACGTCTCCTGGCACGGCCTGGAGCGCGCCAAGGGACGGCTCGACGAGCTGCCGGGCCGCGTGCGCGACCGCTCCCGCCTGTTCCACGGCTCCCTCGTCTACCGCGACCGGCGCATCGAAGGCTATGACGCCGCCGCGCTGGTGGAGGTGATCGAGCACCTGGACCCGCCGCGGCTGGCCTCCCTGGAGCGCGTGGTCTTCGAGAAAGCCAGGCCGGGCACGGTCGTGCTGACCACGCCGAACGCCGACTACAACCCCAAGTGGGAGCGCCTGCCCGCCGGCCGCTTCCGGCATCGCGACCATCGCTTCGAATGGACCCGCGCCGAGCTGATGGAATGGGGGGACCGGGTCGCCGCGAGACATGGATACCGGGTGCGCTACCTGCCCGTCGGACCCGAAGACCCGCATGCTGGCGCTCCCACACAACTGGCGGTGTTCACACGTGGCTGAGGCGCGGCCCATGCTCATCCTCCCCGTGGGGACCCAGGTCGTGAGCCGGATCGAGATCCGCGACTCCAAGGGGACCGTGCTCTGCCCCGAGGGCGCCGTGGGCGTGATTGCCAAGGCCCCGGCCGACGGCACCCACGCCTACCTGGTGCGGCTGCCGGACGGCTCCGAGATCCCGCTCCGGCGCCACAACCTCACGATCCGCAAACACCAGCAGCGGGAGGACCTGGCGGCGATCGCGGTCGAGGAGGAGGACCTCTTCGAGCAGGTCATCTACCGCTGCGTCGTGGGCTCGCGCGCCTACGGCCTGGAGCAGGAGGCGTCGGACGTGGACCTGCGCGGCATCTATCTCCCGCCCGCGGACCTCCACTGGTCGCTCTATGGCGTGCCCGAGCAGATCGAGCGCAAGGAGACGGACGAGGCCTACTGGGAGATCCAGAAGTTCCTTTCCATGGCGCTCAAGGCCAACCCGAACGTCCTGGAATGCCTCTACACGCCGCTGGTGGAGCTCTGCAAGCCGCCCGCGGACGAGCTGCTCGCCGAGCGCTCGCGCTTCCTCTCGAAGATGGTCTACCAGACCTACAACGGCTACGTGATCTCCCAGTTCAAGAAGCTGGAGCAGGACCTGCGCACCGTGGGGGAGATCCGCTGGAAGCATGCCATGCACCTGATCCGCCTCCAGCTCGCGGGCATCACCGCTCTCACCGAGGGGCGCGTGCCCGTCCGGGTCGCGGACGAGCTCAGGGAGCGCCTGCTGGCGATCAAGCGGAACGAGGTGCCCTGGAAGGAGATCGAGGCCTGGCGCCTGGAGCTCCACGAGCGCTTCGACGCCGCCCTTGCCGCGAGCCCGCTGCCGGACCGCCCCGACTACCGCTGGGCCAACGACTTCCTGATCCGCGCCCGAAGGATGATGGTTTGAAGATCGCGGTCCCCGAGCTCTCGCTGATCGTCCTGATCGGGCCGTCCGGCTGCGGCAAGTCCACGTTCGCGGCGAAGCATTTCCGGCCTACGGAGGTGCTCTCCTCCGACCGCTTCCGCGCCCTGGTCTCGGACGACGAGATGGACCAGACGGCCACCCGCGACGCCTTCGAGGTGCTCCACCACCTCGCTGCGAAGCGCCTCGCCCGCGGCCGGCTGACGGTGATCGACGCGACCAACACCCAGCCCGCGGCCCGCAAGCCGCTGGTCGAGCTGGCGAAGGACGCCTATCTCCAGGCCGCCGCCGTGGTCTTCGACCTGCCGCCCCGCCTTTGCGAGGAGCGCAACCGGGGGCGGACAGATCGCCAGGTCCCGCCTCACGTCGTGTTCCAGCAGCGCAGCCAGCTCGAGCGCTCGCTCCGCGATCTCCAGCGGGAGGGCTTCCGGCGGGTCTTCGTCCTGCGCTCTCCCGAGGAGATCGAGGCGGTCGCGATCGAGCGCGAGCGCCTGTGGCCCGACCGCCGGGACGATCCCGGACCGTTCGACATCATCGGGGACGTCCATGGCTGCGCCAACGAGCTGGAGGAGCTGCTCGCCCGGCTCGGATACTCCGAGGGGCGGCATCCGGAGGGGAGAAAATTGGTCTTCCTCGGCGATCTCGTGGACCGCGGGCCGCGGGTGCCCGACGTGCTCCGCATCGCCATGGACATGGTCAAGGCGCGGACGGCGCTCTGCGTGCCGGGCAACCACGACGACAAGCTCAAGCGCTATCTCCAGGGCAAGAAGGTGCGGATCGCGCACGGCCTGGAGCAGTCGATCGAGCAGATCGAGGACCATCCCGCGGCCTTCCGGGAGCGGGCGCTCGCCTTCCTCGATGGCCTGGTGAGCCACTACGTGCTGGACGGCGGCCGGCTGGTCGTGGCCCATGCCGGCATGAAGGCGGAGATGCAGGGCCGCGCCTCCGGCCGGGTGCGCGAGTTCGCCCTCTATGGCGAGACGACGGGCGAGAGCGACGAGTTCGGCCTGCCCGTGCGCTACAACTGGGCGGCCGACTACCGGGGCGCCGCCATGGTGGTCTACGGCCACACGCCCGTGCACCGGCCCGAGTGGCTGAACAACACGATCAACATCGACACCGGCTGCGTCTTCGGCGGCGAGCTCACGGCCTTGCGCTACCCCGAGCTGGAGCTGGTCTCGGTGCCCGCCCGCCGGACCTATCGCGAGTCGAAGCGGCCGTTCAAGGTCTCTCCGGAGCTGACCGCGCAACAGCGGCAGGACGAGCTGCTCGACCTGGACGACGTCATGGGAAAACGGATCGTCTCGACCCGGCTGCGCGGCGACGTGACCATCCGGGAGGAGAATGCGACCGCCGCCCTGGAGGTGATGAGCCGCTTCGCCGCGGACCCGCGCTGGCTCCTCTACCTGCCGCCGACGATGTCCCCCTCGGAGACGGCCGATCCCGAAACGCAGCCCGGCTGGCTGGAGCACCCCGCGCAGGCCTTCGCGCACTATCGCCGCGAGCGGATCGCGAAGGTCGTCTGCCAGGAGAAGCACATGGGCTCGCGCGCCGTGCTGGTCGTCTGCCGGGACGAGGACGCCGCCCGCCGCCGCATCGGAGTGACCGGGGACGGCTTTGGCATCTGCCTCACCCGCACGGGCCGGTGCTTCTTCGAGGGGAAGGACCGGGATATGGAGGCGCCCTTCCTCGCCCTGGTGCGGGACGCGGTCGATCGCGCCGGCCGCGGGGAGGAGCTGGCGACCGACTGGATCTGCCTGGACGCCGAGCTGATGCCCTGGTCGGCCAAGGCGCAGGAGCTGATCCGCGACCAGTACGCCGCGGCCGGGGCCGCCGCCCGCGGAGCGCTGCCGGAAGCCGTGGCCGTCCTGGAGCAGGGCGCGGCGCGGGGGCTCGATTTTGGCGGGGGTGGCGGCCTCCCCGACCGCTTCCGCACCCGGCGCGACCTGGCGGCCCGCTACGAAGCCGCCTATCGCCGCTACTCCTGGCCCATCTCCTCCGTGGCGGACCTCCGCCTCGCCCCGGTCCATCTCCTGGCCTCCGAGGGGGCGGTGCACGTGGACAAGGACCACCTCTGGCACATGGCCACGCTCGCCCGCCTCGGCCTGACGCCCACGCCGTACCGGATCGTGGACCTCGCCGATCCGGAGAGCGAAGCCGAGGCCGTGCGCTGGTGGATGGAGATGACGGAGGCGGGCGGCGAGGGCATGGTGATCAAGCCGCTGGACTTCCTCGCCGAGGGCCGCAAAGGCCTGGCCCAGTCCGCCCTCAAGTGCCGCGGTCGCGAGTACCTGCGGATCATCTACGGTCCCGAGTACGACCTGCCGGAAAACCTCCAGCGCCTGCGCTCCCGCGGCCTCGCGGCCAAGCGGTCGCTGGCGCTGCGCGAGCTCGCCCTCGGCGTCGAGGCCCTGGAGCGCTTCGTGGCCGGCGAGCCGCTGCGGCGGGTGCACGAGTGCGTGTTCGGCATCCTGGCGCTGGAGAGCGAGCCGGTGGACCCGCGGCTGTAGGACCTCACCCCCTGTCCCCCTCTCCCGTCTCCCTACCCCCCAACCCCGGGAGAGGGGGGACGTGACTGAGGCGTCCTTGCCCGATTCGGCACGACAGCCCCAGCTACGTCCCCCCTCTCCCGGCGGGGGCGCGGGGGGGAGACGGGAGAGGGGGACAGGGGGTGAGGTGCTAGACTTGCCAGCCACCCTCCCAGGTGTCCCCATGCACCTCCACTCCACGACCTTGACCCCCGCCACGAAGACCCGTTTCGCGATCGGCGCGCTCGTCCTGATCCTGGTGGCGCTGGCGTCCACCTCCGGCTACTGGCTGCTGCCGTTCGTCGAGTTCGCGGGCTCGCACTCGGCCCACATCGAGGCGATCGCGGCGCTCGTGCAGATCGTGCTCTGGGGCGGTGCGGGCGTGCTGGCGCTGGTCCAGGTGTGGGGGCTGCGCCGCCGGGCGGGCCAGGCTTCGGAGGTGATCGTGCTCCACCCCGGGTCCGAGCGCATGAGCCCCGAGACGCTCTGGCGGGTGATCGGCGAGCGGCGGCCGGCGCAGGACCTGACCCGGGTCACCGAGCGCTACCTGGAGCACCTGGTCGATCGCTACCGCCATCTCGACTTCCGCGGCATGGGCGTCTCCGACCGGGTGCCGCTGCGGCTGCCGCTGCTCGACATGTACATCCCCTTGAAGGCCCGGGTCGAGACTCCCGAAGGAGAGACCTGGGAGCGCGTCCGCCTGGCCGGCCGCAAGCCCGGCGACGATGAAAAAGCCGCGCTTCTGCGGCTGAGCGAGCCCCGGCCCGTGCTCGACCTGCTGCGCGAGAACGACGGTCTGGTCCTCCTGGGCGATCCCGGCGCGGGCAAGACCACCTTCGTCAAGTTCCTGGCGCTCGCCCTCGCCACCGGCCAGGGAGATGCGCTGGGGCTGGGTACGCGACTGCCGGTGATCCTGCCCATCTCGGCCTATGCCACGGCGCTGGCCGCCGCGGACGTGCCGCTGGTCTCGTTCATCGCCCGCTACTACCACGACCGCGGCGTCGAGCTGCCGCTGGAGCCGATGCTGGAGCGCGCCTTCGAGCAGGGAGGCGTGCTCCTCTTCCTGGACGGCTTGGATGAAGTGCGGGAGCTGGAGCGGCGCCACTTGGTCGTGGAGCGCGTGCGGGACTTCTACTGTTTCCATCGCAGGGCCGGCAACAAGTTCGTGCTCACCAGCCGCATCGTCGGCTACCGCGAGGTGCGCCCCGCGGCCGAGGGGCTCGCCGAGTGCACCCTGGTGGATTTCGACGAGCCCGAGATCGAGTCCTTCGTGGACAAGTGGACCGCGGCGGTCGAACGCGCGGCCGGGGGCGAGACCCGCGCCGCGGCCCTGGAAGCCCGGCGCGAGCGCGACGAGCTGCTGGCCGCGGTCCGGCGCAATCCCGGGGTGCGGTCTCTCGCGTCGAACCCGCTGCTCCTGACCATCCTCGCCCTGATGAAGCGCCAGGGTGTGTCGCTGCCCGAGCGCCGGGTCCATCTCTACGAGACCTACGTCGAGACCCTCCTCAAGCACTGGAACCTGGCGCGCAGCCTGGGCGGCCGGTCCGGTCCCGATCTCGATCTCGTCGAGACGATGAAGATCCTGCCGCCGCTCGCCCTCTGGATGCACCGCACCTCGCCCGGCGTGGGGCTGGTACGGGAGGGAGACCTCCTGCGCGAGCTCGAGCGGATCTACCAGGAGCGCAGACATGAGGACCCGGCGGGAGCGGCCCGGCATTTCCTGGAGGACGTGCGCGAGCACACGGCGCTCCTCCTCGACCGCGGCGGCCGGCAGTACGGTTTCATCCACCTGACGTTCCAGGAGTACCTGGCGGCCGTGGCCCTGGCGCAGAAGGGGCAGCGGGAGATCGAGGCGGTCGTGGCCGCGCTCGCCGAGCACGTGGGGGAGGCCCCCTGGCACGAGGTGACGCTGCTGACGATCGGCTACCTCGGCGTGATCCAGCAGCGCGACGAGGCCGCGAGCGCCGTGCTGGAGGAGCTGATCCGCCGCGCGCCCGGGCCGCGGGGCGAGGCGGTGGTGCTCGCCGGCCACGCGGTCGCGGACGCCGGAGCGGCCGGCGTGACCCCGGCCTGCCGCAAGCGGGTCGTGGAGTCCCTGCTCCGGGTGCTGACCGATCTCAAGGTAGAGACGCATCGCCGCGCCGCCGCCGGGCTGGCCCTGGCCGGGATCGGCGATCCGCGGCCCGGGGTGGCGACGGTCGACGGCCTGGAGCTCTGCTTCGTGCCGGCCGGTCCCTGCCTGCTGGGCAACGACGACGCCGAGGAGCGGGCCCAGGACTGCGAGAAGCCGCTCCACGGCCACGAGATCCCGTACGGCTACCGGATCGGCCGCTTCCCTGTGACCGTGGCGCAGCTCCGCGAGTACGCGCGGGCGGCGGGGAAGGAGGAGGAGCTCGCGGCGGCGCTCTCCGAGCCGGCCAACCGTCCGGCGGGCTCGGTGACCTGGCAGGAGGCGCGCGCCTTCTGCGACTGGCTGACGCAGCGCTGGCGGAGCGCGGGCCGGCTGGAGAAGGGCTGGGCGGTGCGTCTGCCCTCGGAAGCCGAATGGGTCAAGGCGGCGCGGGGAGGATTGAAGATCCCGGTCTCCCCGGGCGCGGTCGTCCTCGATGGGGGTCTCCAGGACAACCGTCAACCCGCGCGGCGTTTTCCCTGGGGCAACCAGATCGACCCCAGCCGGGCGAACCAGCGCGGCTCGCGCATCGGGGACGTCAGCGCCGTGGGCTGCTTCCCCGGAGGGGCGAGCCCCTATGGCTGCGAGGAGATGGGGGGCAACGTCTGGGAGTGGACCCGCAGCCTCTTCGCGGGCTATCCCTATCCCTCGGACCCCGCCGAGCGCGCCCGCCGCGAAGACCCCGCCGGCCCCGGAGCCCGCGTCCTCCTCGGCGGCTCCTACCTCGGCAGTCCCACGGACAATCGCTGCACCGTGCGCCTCGGCGAGCTGCCCACGCTGCGCGACAAGCTGATCGGCTTCCGGATTGCGGTGGTGCCGGAGTAGTCTTCCGCCGGTATGTACAGCCTCGACCGCATCCGAGTGGCCGGCTACCGGTCGATCCGCGACCAGACGGTGGAGCTGCGTCCCCTGAACCTGCTGATTGGCGCCAACGGGTCCGGGAAGTCGAACTTCATCGGCGTCTTCCGGCTGCTGAACGAGATCGTCAACGGTCGACTTCAACTTTACGTGGCTAAGTCCGGCGGAGCCAGCCAACTCCTTCATTTTGGAAGGAAAGTGACAGAGGTCATCGAGCTGGACCTCGCTTGGGGACCTCGGCGCTATCATTGCGATCTGATCCCTGCTGTCGACGACTCGCTGGTCTTCGCGGCGGAAACCCTCGAGACACCCCGGGCTCATTCCAAAGCGGGAGCCGAGAGGGCCGGGAAGAAGGAATCGGCGCTGTCGGCCAGCTCCAACATCCCAGCCTCGCAAGAGATCCGGGCCGCTCTTTCGGGCTGGAGGATCTACCACTTCAACGACACGAGCTCCTCCGCACGATTGAAGCAGGCGGCCGATGTGCACGACAACCGCTTCCTGCGGCCGGACGGCGCCAACCTGGCCGCCTTCCTCTACCAGGTCCAGGAGAACCGGCCGGACGTGTTCCGCACCCTCGAGCAGACAGTCCGGGTGGTCGCTCCGTTCTTCGGAACCTTTCAGCTCCAGCCCGATCGCCTCAATCCCGAGAAGATCCGGCTGGAGTGGCAAGAGCGCGGGTCCGATAGCTACTTCAACGCCGATGCCCTGTCCGATGGCACCATCCGGTTCATCTGCCTGGCTACACTCCTCCTGCAGCCGGAGCTACCT
>JBJMGZ010000247.1:0-8076 GCA_045807605.1 Thermoanaerobaculia bacterium
ATGGGCCGGGAGCGCTTCTTCGAGGGGACGCGAGACTACTTCCGGACCTATCACAACAATCCGGATCATCCGGTGATCCAGGACTTCGTGGCCGTGATGCGCCGCCACGCCGCGGACCCGGCGGCCTTCGACGACTTCGCCCGCCAGTGGTTCTTCAGCATCGTGATCCCCGAGTACCAGGTCTTCGACGCGGCGAAGAGACAGGACGGAGGGGAGTGGGAGGTGACGGTGCGGGTGAGGAACGCGGGCACCGGCCGCATGCCCGTCGAGGTCGCGGCCGTGGCCGGCCCGCGCTGGGGCGAGGACGGCCGGGTCTCCCCCGAATACAAGGACGCGCGGGTCACGCTCGTCCTGGGAGCGGGAGAGGAGAAGCTGGCGCGGATCCGCTGTGCGTTCGAGCCCGAGGCGGTTGTGGTGGACCCGGACGCGAACGTCCTGCAGCTTCAGCGTCAGGCGGCGGCGGCGCGGTTGTAGGTCCGTTCATCCGCCATTCATCCGCGGCTGCCAGGGTGGCGGCGTGAGAAAAGCTCTGGCTGCCGCCCTGCTCTCCCTCATCCCCTCCCTCGCCGCCGCAGGAGACGGGCCGCTGCCGCCCGATCCGGTCCTGGAGGGCCAGGGCGCGGTGGTCGGCGAGGTCGTGGTCCACGTCGGCGACGTGTTCGATCCCTCCGATCCGCAGGAGGACCGCCGCGTCTTCCGGGTGGTCAACCGCCTGCACCGCAACACCCGCGAAGGGGTGATCCGCAACCAGCTCCTGTTCCGCAGCGGCGACCGCTACTCCCGCCACTCGCTGGAGGAGTCGGAGCGGCTGCTGCGCAAGGACCGCTACCTCTACGACGTCAAGATCCGGCCGCTGCGCTACGACGGCAACCGGGTGGACGTCGAGGTGGTGACGCGCGACGTGTGGACGCTCAACGTCGGCGCCGGGCTCGGCCGCAGCGGCGGCGAGAGCTCGGTCCACTTCGAGCTCCAGGACACGAACCTCCTCGGCACCGGCAAGAGCCTGACGCTGCGCCAGAGCTCCGACGTCGACCGCACCGAGTCGCTGATCCGTTTCGACGATCCCGCGGTGCTCGGCAGCCGGGTCCAGCTCAGCGTCGGGCTCTCGGACAACAGCGACGGCCGCCGGCAGGAGATCTACTTCGGGCAGCCTTTCTATTCGATGGAGAGCCGCTGGTCCGCGCAGATGTCCGCGCTCTCCGACGACCGCACCGACACGCTCTACCGGCTCGGGCACGTGAGCGGCGGGTTCCAGCACCAGGAGGAGCGCTTCGAGGTGCGCGGCGGGCTCTCGAACGGGCTCGTCGACGGCCGGGTGCAGCGCTGGACCGGCGGCCTCGCCTGGCAGCGCGACCGCTACTCCCTGCTGGATGGATTTGCCGCCCCCGCCGGTCTGCCGGAGGAGCGCGTCCTGGCCTATCCCTGGATCGCCTGGGACCTCGTCGAGGACCGCTACGCCGAGACCAGCAACCTCGACCAGATCCGGCGCACGGAGGACCTCCAGCTCGGCGGCCAGCTCCACCTGCGCCTCGGCTGGTCCTCGTCGCTCCTCGGCTCTACTGGGGACGCCGCGGTCTTCGACGCCGCCGCGTCCACCGGCTGGAAGCCATCGGAGGACCAGACGCTTCTCCTCTCCTCCGGCCTGACCGGCCGCTGGGGGAGAGACGGCGCCGAGGACCTGCTGCTGGACGGCACCGCGCGCTACTACTGGCGCGACTTCGGCGAGCACCTCTTCTTCGCCACCCTGGAAGGGAGCCTGGCGCGCAACCTCGATCCGGGCAAGCAGCTCCTGCTGGGCGGCGACAGCGGCCTGCGCGGCTATCCCCTGCGCTACCAGGACGGCGACGCGCGCGCCCTCCTCACGCTGGAGCAGCGCTTCTTCACCGGCTTCTACCCCTTCCACCTGTTCCACGTCGGCGGCGCGGTGTTCTTCGACGCCGGCCGCACCTGGGGAGGCGCGAACGGCCTCGGGCTGCTCAAGGACGTGGGCTTCGGATTGAGGCTGTCATCCAGCCGCTCGGGCCTGGGCTCGATGGTCCACCTGGACCTGGCGTTCCCTCTGGACGGCGATCCGTCGATCCAGAGCATGCAGTGGCTCGTGAGCACGAAGACCAGCTTCTGAGAAGGCGTAGGCGCCCGAGCGGTAGGCGGTGTCCGCGCCGCTGTAGTAGGCGATGGCGTCCTCGATCAGCTCGCGGCCGGCAGGGTCCAGGGCCGGCGTGCGGACGAAGGCGCCGCCGGGCTTGACGTCGAAGAGCTGCGCCGAGCGGTGCAGGCCGAGCACGGCGATGCGCGAGCCGCGCATCAGCGCGATCTCGTTGTTGTGCGTCATCAGCGCCCGTCCCGCCGAGCGGTCCACGCGCAGCACGTCGTGGCCGAAGAACTTCGAGTCGTACTCCAGGCCGAGCAGGCCCAGCACCGTGGGCGGCACGTCGAGCGACGAGGCCAGGGTGTCCACCCGGCGGCCGGCGGGGACGATCCCCGGGCCGTAGAAGAGGATCGGCACCTCGTAGCTCCCCAGCGGGATCTCGGAAGCGCCGTAGACCCGCGCGCCGTGGTCGCCCATCATCACGAAGAGCGTGTCCTCGAAGAAGGCGTGCTCCCGCGCCTGGCGCACGAAGCGGCCGAGCGCCCAGTCCGCGTAGCGCACCCCGTTGTCGCGGCTCTTGAGCTTCGCGTCCCAGGCGATCCGCCCCTCGGGGAAGCGGAACGGCCGGTGGTTCGTGACCGACAGGACGAGCGTGTAGAACGGCCTGCCCTGCGCGTGCATGGCGTCCATCTCGGTCAGGGCGCGGTCGAAGATGGCCTCGTCGGAGACGCCCCAGGCGGTATGGAACGAGTCGTCGGGGAAGTCCTTCTGCTCGACCACGCGGTCGATCCCGTTGTTCCGCAGATAGCTGCCCATGCCGTCGAACAGGGCGCGCCCGCCATAGACGAACAGCGTCTGGTAGCCGCGCTCGCGCAGCAGGGCAGGGAGGGTGAAGAGATCCTTCGACTGCGGCCGGCGTACGATCGAGACGCCGGGGAGCGGCGGGAGCGACGACGTCGTGGCCTCCAGGGCGCGGATGGTGCGGTTGCCGGTCGAGTAGGCGCGGGTCAGGAGCGTGCCCTCGGGAGCCAGGGCGTCGAAGCTCGGCGTCAGGCTGACCGGGCGCGGGTGCAGGGCGCCGATGAACTCGGAGCCGAGGCTCTCCTCCAGCACCACGACCACGTTGAGACGGCGCGCCGGGGCCAGCGGCCGGATGTGGCGCAGGGTCGAGCCCGGCACGAACGAGGCCGGCACGGCGGCGGGCTCGGCGAGCAGGCGGCGGAGGCGGCCGAACGCGACGGCGGGCGTGCGCGAGGCGTACAACCCCTCGTAGGGGGCCTCGCTGCCGAGCAGGGCGCGCCAGAACGAGAGATAGCCGTTCGAGGTGATCTCGTTGAGCGCCCGGTCCTCCGAGACGTGCGCGAGCGAGGCGGGTACCTCCAGGGTGAGCACCGCCAGGAGCAGGAAGAACGTGATCGCCGCGGCGCTGCGCTGCCCGAACGGCAGGGTCTGCCGCCACGCTCCGCGCAAGGGCCGGCGGAGAAGGAGCGAGGCCCCGGCGGACAGCAAGGCGAGCCCGGAGAGGATCAGCCCGGTCGGGTAGCTCTCCCAGATGTTCGCCACCACCTCGGTCGGGTACATCAGGTAGTCCACGGCCACGAAGTTGAACCGGCCGTTGAACTCCTGGAAGAAGAAGACCTCGGCCACGGCCACGAAGAGCACGGCGAACACCGCCAGGCCGGAAATGCCGACGACCAGGGCGCGCTGGGCGCGGTGGCGGAACCAGCGCTCGGGCACCAGGGCCAGGTAGAGGACGAGCGGAGCGGCGACCCAGAGGGCGGCGACGGTGTCGAACACCTCGCCCGCGCCGAGCGATTCGAGCACGGGGACGAGCCCGTCGCGGGCGAATGCGTGCTGCAGGACGAGGAGGGAGAGGCGCACGGCGAGCGATACGCCCATCAGGCCGGCGATGAGCCAGGCCGCGAGGCGGTAGCGGGAATCGGTCCAGGCGATCCGGAGCGCAAGAGGGGATCTCATGGCTCGCATTGTAGAGGAGCGGTATGAACGGGGGATGAACCGGCCCCACTGCCTGTCCCCCCACTGTAGAGACGCCCCGTGGGGCGTCTCCTCCGAGCGGTGGCCTGTCGCCGCGGCGGAGACGCCCCACGCGGCGTCTCTACAGTGGGAGAAGGGCCGCGAGAGGATGATCCATGGAACCGCACCACCTTCCGGAGGGGTGGCACATCCATTGCAGTTTCCTGGCATCCGATGATCGGAGCTCTGAAGACCTATCATCTGAAGCGGTACAAGGACATCGCTTCGCTGCTCATCCGGCACGGGCGCGCCGACCTGGCGCAGGCCATCCAGGTGGACGAGAACCTGCCGCAGGACGGCTCCGCGTCCGCGGACGCGATCTCCGGCGATCCCGAGCAGCTCGCCCGCGACCTGGAGAACCTGGGGCCGACCTTCATCAAGCTCGGCCAGCTCCTCTCGACCCGCTCCGACCTCCTGCCGCAGCCCTACCTGGACGCGCTCTCCCGGCTGCAGGACAAGATCGAGCCCTTCCCCTTCGCCGAGGTCGAGGAGATCGTCTCCTCCGAGCTGGGCGTGCGGCTGTCCAAGGCCTTCGCGGACTTCGACAACGTGCCGCTCGCCGCCGCCTCGCTGGGCCAGGTCCACCGGGCGAAGCTGCGCGACGGCCGCGAGGTGGTGGTCAAGGTGCAGCGCCCTGGCATCCAGCAGACCATCCTGGAGGACCTGGAGGCCTTCCGCGAGATGGCCGGCTTCCTCGACAAGCACACCGACGTCGGCCGGCGCTACGCCTTCCAGGACATGCTGGAGGAGTTCCGCAAGGCCCTGCTGCGCGAGCTCGACTATCGCCGCGAGGCCCTGAACCTGGTGACCCTGGGCGCCAATCTCCGGCGCTACGAGCGGATCGTCATCCCCCAGCCGGTGGAGGACTACACGACCTCGCGCGTGCTGACCATGGACTACGTCCCGGGCACCAAGATCACCGAAATGTCGCCGCTCGCCCGCATCGACTTCGACGGCCGGGCGCTGGCCGACGAGCTCTGCCGCGCCTATCTCGACCAGATCCTGGTGGACGGCTTCTTCCATGCCGATCCGCACCCGGGCAACCTCCTGATCACCCGCGACGGCCGGCTGGCGCTGCTCGACCTCGGGATGGTGGCGCGCATCGATCCGCAGGTGCAGGAGCGGCTGCTCAAGCTCATCCTGGCGGTGACCGACGGCCGCGGCAACGAGGTGGCGGCGATCGTGATGCAGCTCGGCACCCGCATGGAGGGGGCGGACGAGGCGCGCTTCCAGCGCGAGATCTCGGACCTGGTCGCGGTCGCCCAGGACGCCGCGGCCGAGCAGATGAAGGTCGGGCGGATCGTGATGGGCCTGTCGCGCAAGGCCGCGGAAAACGGCGTCAGGCCGGCGCCGGAGCTGACCCTGCTGGGCCGCGCGCTGCTCCACATGGATGAGGTGTCGCGCGCGCTCGATCCTGAATTCAACCCCACGGAAACCGTGCGGAGCCACAGCAACTCGATCATGCAGCGGCACATGCTCAAGCGGCTCTCGCCGAGCGCGCTGTTCTCTTCGACGCTGGAGATGTACGAGCTGGCGCAGCAGCTCCCGGGCCGGCTGAACACGCTCTTCGACGCGCTGATCGGCAACCGGCTGGAGGTCAAGGTGAACGCCTTCGACGAGAGCCGGCTGATGGACAACCTGCAGAAGATCGCGAACCGGATCGCCTCGGGCATCGTGCTCGCGGCCCTGATCGTGGGCGCCGCGCTGCTGATGCAGGTGAGGACCCGCTTCACCCTCTTCGGCTACCCGGGCCTCGCGATGATCCTCTTCCTCCTCGCCGCCTTCTGCGGCTTCGCCCTGGTGCTCAGCATCCTCCTGAACGACGATTGGCGGGTCTGGCGGAACAGGCCGCCGCGTTAGGAACCTGCGCGGCAGAAAAGAACCAAAGACACCAAGGACAGCAAGGACAACAGGGACAGCAAGGACAGCGAAGCCGGGCGTCCTTTTTCTTCTTGTCCTTGGTGTCCCTGGTGTCCTTGTCGTCCTTCCGGTTGTCTGCCGCCCAGGCTGCTAGATGGGTGAGGTATTGCTGACGACGATCATGAACTGCTGAAGTGCCGGAGGGTCTCGAGATCCTGCTCCAGGTCCTCCGCGTCGAAGTGCGGCTCTATGCGGCGGAGCCCGAGGAGCTGCCGGAACTCCCAGAGAGACAGCCCCGCGAGCTCGTGGGCCTTGCCCAGCGAGAGGCGGCCTTGCGCGTAGAGATGGGCGGCCAGCTCGACGCGTACCTGGTCGACCGTCATCCGCGCTGAATCCAGGATGTCCTGAGGAATCTCGAGATGGGGCGTCGCAGACATGCGGAAATCTCCCTGGAAAACCCGGCCGGTCCGAGGGAATCGTATCAGATCAACGATGCTTCGACCGGCTCAGAGTCACCCGGCCGGCGCGGCATACGAGCGCGAGAGCCAGGTCCTGCTCACCGGCCTTCCGAACGACCGCGCCGAGCCGGAGCTCCGCCACGAGCTTGGACAGTTTCTCGACCTCGGGCGCATGGATCTCCATCGACTCCAGCGTGCAGCCTTTCGGCGAGGTCGTGGCGGGATGAGCGGTCTGCGCGCCCCATTCGATGAGGAAGGGCGTGAGCTCGCCGGGGATGTCCTCGAGCCCGGCCGCGCGCCACTCCAGGCGCTGACTGTCAGGGCGCACCCGCGAGCCCGCCCGCGGTGGTGAGACCTTGAAGCCGGCCGCTTCGAGGCGGCCTTTCGTCCCGTCGAGATCCGTGGTGCCGACCGCCCACCCGATCGGCGTGAGCTCTTTCAGATCGGAGAGGTACGCCATCTCCGGCGGAGGGCCTGCCACCGGCGCGATGATCTCCAGGTAGGTATGAGGCCCGAGGCTCAGCAGCGCGTTCTGGGTGCCGCGCCCGGGATGCTGGCCGCCGCGCTCCGCCGTCACGCCGGTCAGCTCGGCAAACTGCCGGATGCCCTCCTCCAGGTCCGCAATGCCCACGATCACATGGTCGATGACGGCGCCGTCCATGGCAGCTCCCTTCGGGGCGGTAGCGCAGCCGGTTGTTCCGAGTAGCCCCAGGATCCCAAGGAGAGCCACGATCGGTTTCCTCACGTTTGCCTCCTCCCAGTACGTTCGGCTGGAGGAGTCTACACTCGGGACGGCACGCGTCAAGCAGCTCCCAATCGCCAACATAAGAGCGTTTCTCATCGCAGAAGCCATCTATCGCTACTATAATAGCGCTTGCACTCACGGACGGAAGGGACGGCGCCATGGACGGATTCTCACTCGCAACGCCCGAGCAGGTCGGCAAGACCCTGGCGGCCCGGGTCAAGGAGCTGCGGCTGGCCAGGGGCTGGAAACAGGCGACCCTGGCCCAGCGGTCCGGAGTCACTCTGGCATCGCTGCGGCGCTTCGAGGAGTCGGGCAGGGTGTCGCTCGAGAACCTGCTCGACCTCGCCTTTGCCCTCAACCGGCTGGATGACTTCGATGCCCTCTTTCAGGCACCCCGGGCGTCATCTCTGGCCGAGCTGGAGGCCGGCGAGAAGCGGGCTGCGCGCAAACGGGGCCGGATATGAAGAAGCTGGAGGTGCGTCTCACCCGCAGGCCGGGCGAGGAGCGCGTCGTCGGCCAGTTGGCGGAGACCGGGCCGCGCCCGGCCGCCAGCCGGGTGTATTTCGAATACGATCCGGCCTTCCTGCGCAAACCCCTGTGGCTGTCCCCCTTCAAGCTGCCGCCGCAGCCGGGCCTCATCGAGCACCGCGATCGAGCCTTCGGCCCGATCTTCGGCCTCTTTGACGACTCGCTGCCGGACGGGTGGGGGCTGCTCCTCATGGACTGCTTCTTCCAGCAGCAAGGATCGGCCCTCGCCCAAGTGTCGATTCTGGATCGGCTGGCGTATCTCGGTACCAGGACCATGGGAGCGCTCACCTATCACCCGCCGGCCGACCCCGGGGACCAAGAGGCGCGAATCCTCGACTTGCACGAGATGGCGCGCGCTTCCC
>JBJMGZ010000248.1:0-3112 GCA_045807605.1 Thermoanaerobaculia bacterium
ACCCTCTTCCTGGAAAACCACGGCTGGGACAAGGATGCCGACCGCAACACCTTCGAGGCGCAACGCATCGAGCCGCTCCCCTTCCGCGCCATGAAGGCCTACGGCGAGCCGTTCCCGGAAACGCCCGAGCTGAAAAGGTATGTGGAGGAGTGGTTGACGCGCGAAGTGGGCCTGCGACCTCAGGTGCCCGAGTGACCTCGATAGAATTCGATGAACGACCGCGGAGAAGCACTTCGACTCTGCTCCGGGCTTCGGCAGGGTAATGCTTGACGTTCCACATTCCCCAGGCACCTGTTCTGATCAGAAGGCCCGCGGCTGAAAGCCTTCGGGCACTTGGAGCTCGAACTGTCCGTCGTGGATGCGGGCGAGGTAGATGCCTTCACGGAGCGCCTTGTCGCGGACGCTGTCGGGAGCATCCACGGCGGCGAGGATGGCGTAGATCTTCTTCTCGCGATGGTCGGGGAAGAAGTCGCGGAAGTCGCGGAGGGTCTTGCGCATCTGATCGAGCGCCTCCTCGCGCAGGTGGCTCTTGACCTCGACGACGACGACCTCGTCGCGGGAATTGGACCAGGCGAGGACGTCCACCTCCAGAGAATGGCCGTTGCTGCGCGCCCGGACGCGGGGCGCGATCACGTCCATGCCGAAATCCTGTCCGAGGATGCGGGTCATGGAAGGAAGGGCGAGCCCTTCGGTGAAGGAGCCGAACTTCTCTCCCAGCCCGCCAATCTGCTTGCCCAGCTCGCGGAGGTGCCGGTCGGTCTCGAGGAGGTGCCGGTCGGTCTCGCGGAGGTGCCGGTCAGTCTTCTCGCCGCTTTCGCGCAGCCGCCGGTCGGTCTCCTCGCCGCTGATCCGGAGGCGCTCGGCCACCTCGGCCAGATGGTCCCTCAGCTCTTGCTCGGTCATCGGGTCTTGTTCTCCTGAGGCACGCCAAAAGCGACCTGAGTCGGCATCATAACACGGAACTCCGTCGAGGCCTGCGCTCCCGCCTGCTTGCCTGGATGCAGAGTTACGACGATCCCGCTCTCTCCTGGCCCCGAGATCCGCTGGAGGCGTATCCTGAAGCGACTGGAGGGCCTGCGGCAATGCGAACCCTGCTCCTCTCTCTTCTCGCGCTGCTCGTGCCCGCGGCACCTGAGCCCGCGGCCTGGCGCTCCCTCGCTCCGGGCATGGACCTCGGCGTCTTTGCCGCGTCCCGGCCGAGCGCGGTCGGCGACTCGCGGATCACGGTGCTGCGGATCGATCCGGCCCGCTGGGATCTCGATCTGGTGGGGCAGAGCCGCACCGGCGAAGCCGCGGGCCGCACCGCGAAGCAGTGGAGCGCGGAGCGCGGACTCACGGCGGCCATCAACGCCGGCATGTTCGCGGCCGATTACAAAACCCACGTCGGCTACATGCGGGCCGGCGGGCACGTGAACAACGGCAAGGCGAACGGATATCAGTCCGTCGCCGCCTTCGATCCGCGGCGCAAGGGTCTCCCCCGCTTCCGGATCTTCGACCTGGATGCGCCGGGGATTACGATGCCGGCCATCCTCCAGGATTACGGATCGGCGGTGCAGAACCTGCGGCTGATCCAGCGGCCGGGCCGGAACCGGTGGGGCCGGCAGGAGAAGCGGTGGAGCGAGGCGGCGCTCGGCGAGGATGACCGGGGCCGGATCCTGTTCATCTTCAGCCGCTCGCCGTTCAGCATGCACGACCTGAACCGCGAGCTGCTCGCCCTGCCTCTCGGCCTGGTGAGCGCCCAGCACCTGGAAGGCGGTCCCGAAGCGCAGCTCTACCTGCGGACCGGAGGCGTCGAGCTGGAGCTCTACGGCAGCTTCGAAACCGGATTCTCCGAGAGTGACGGAAACAACACGCCCTGGCCGATCCCGAACGTGCTCGGAGTGCGGCCCCGGCCGGCGAAGTGACCGCGCCCTTCGGCTGCTCGGCCGTCCCGTCTATTCGATCTATGGCCCGACCGCGGATACGGGGGGGCCTCTTTCTCCAGCATGCGCCCACGCTCTATCGCTACACATCGCTCGAGCATCTGTTGACAGCGGAAGAAGCAGGGGGCAGGGAGCGGACGGCTCGGGACGCGTCGGGAGCCACGAGGAACAGGGAACGGACGGTTCACGCCGCGTTCCGGACGGTTTGCGACGCGCCGCGGATGATCCGGAACGGGTGCAGAGCCTTCCGGCACGCGGAGCGGATGATCTTCTGCGCGAGCAGAACCCTCCGGGACGCGTCCTGGATGACCCGGAGCGCGAGTGGAATCGTCCGGACCGCGGCCGAAATCATTCCGAGCGCGAAAGGAACCGTCCGCATCGCGATGCGGATCATCCACTTCGCGTCCGAGATCGTTCGGCTCGCGTCCCGAATCATTCCGGTCGCGTCCCGAGCCGTTCCGAACACGTGCCTGGCGAGTGTCGAGGTGGCCCGGCTAGGGCAGGATCTCGACGTACCCGTCCGTTCCATGCACGCGGATCCGCTGCCCATCCCGGATCAGCCGGGTGGCATGCTCCACCCCCACGACGGCTGGCAAGCCGTACTCCCGTGCGATCACCGCGCCGTGGGTCATGAGGCCCCCGACCTCCGTCACCAGGCCCTGGATCGCGACGAACAGGGGCGTCCAACTGGGGTCGGTGTAGGCGGTGACCAGGATGTCGCCCGGTTCGAGATCCGCCTCCGCCATGTCCAGGAGGACGCGGGCCCGCCCCTCGACGGTCCCGGCGGAAACCGGCAAGCCGACCAGCGCGCCGGCCGGCAGGTCGCCGCGCCGGTACGCCCCGGCGACGGCCTCGCCGTCCGACGTGAGCACCCGGGGCGGCGTGAGCGCCTGATACGACCGGAACTCGTCCTTGCGCCGGCGGATGAGCTGGCCGTCCACCCGGCTCGTGCGCACGACGTCCTGGAGCTCCTGGAAGCGGAGCCAGAAGATGTCCTCCCTCTCACGCAGCACGCGGGCCTGCACGAGGCGCTCGGCTTCTTCCAGCAAAGCCTGCTTGTAGACGAAGTAGCGGCTGACCATGCCGTACTTCGGATACTCCCGGTACCCGGCGAAGGTCCGCACCCGATCGATCATCCGCTTTGTCTCCTCGGCCTTCTGCTGTCCGTCGGGCAGGGCGCCCAAACGTTC
>JBJMGZ010000249.1:0-2867 GCA_045807605.1 Thermoanaerobaculia bacterium
GCACCCGCCGGGGGGAGTCCCGCGCCGCTCCTTCGAGGCCGATTTCCCAATCGAGGCCCCGCAGGACGTCTGGCAGGCGTATGGAAAAGGTCAGGGCTCCCCGGCGGACGGCTTCCGCCTGCTGGCGCGCAACGCCGGGTCCTTCCTCGTGGGCCGGCACACGGGGCTGATCCCCTACTTTCCCTTTGGCGTGCTCACGCTCGCCCTGCTCGCCCGCGACCGCTCGCGCGGGCTGCTGCTCGCCGCGATGGGTGCCATCGTCCTCCTCGGCCTGGTGCTCGAGCCGCACCGCTGGCACGGCGGGCCGGAGGCGCTGGGCAATGCCCGCTTCGCCGTGCTCTATCCGGCGCTGCTGTTCCTGCCCGGACGCCTGCCCGCGCGCTGGAGCCTCATCCCGGCCTTTGCCGCGGCCGGGCTGTGGACGGCGGTGGCCGTGGCCGGCGCGATCGTGCCTCCGCCTCCCCACACCGGGGAGATCCCGGCGTTCCGGGCGCTGCCGCTGGAGCTGACCCTCCTCGGGGAGGGCGTGCAGCTTCCGGGCTACGCGGTGCGCAACTGGGGCCAGGGGCTGTGGATCGTGCCGCGGGCCACGTTCTGGGTGGACGAGGGGCAGCCTGACGGCGTCTGGGTGCGCGGCGCCTCGACCTCGGAGATCGTGGTGGTCTCGCCGAAGCCGCTGCGGCAGATCCGCTTCCACGCCCGCTCCTTCGCGGAGGAGAACGAGCTGATCGCGGAGAGCGGAGCGGAGCGGGTGCTGGTCCGGTTCGACACCGAGGGCAAGCGCAATGGCGCGCCGGTCACCCTGGCGCTGGAGCCGGCGGCGGCCGGGCTCGGCTTGCTTCCCTCGGGAGATCGGGTCTACCGCTTCACCTTGAGCGTCAGCGATGGCATCATCCCCGCGCGTCGCCTGCCCGGGAACCCGGACCCCCCTCCGGACCCGAGATACCTGGGAGTCTTCCTCGACTTCGACGGAAAAGAGCCATGATGGAAGCCGATCCTGAGCCCGATCCCAACCGCGTCGAAGAGGTGCTCGAGCGCCTGCGCGCCGGAGTGCGCCAGCGCCAGGCCGAAATCGCGACGATCTCCGGCTCGGAGCTGGCGCGGCACAAGCTGGCGGAGCTCGCCGCCCGCGAGTACGTGCAGGAGCCGATCGCGGTCTCGCCCCGACCGGTGCTGGGACGCTGGATCGTGCTCTCGCGCAAGGCGATCTTCCACCTGTTCCTGAAGTGGTTCACGCGCCCGGTCCTGGAGCAGCAGAACTCCTACAACCAGACCGTGAGCCGCCTGATCCAGGACCTGATGCAGTCCAATGAAGCGCTGGCGCAGCGGGTGCGCGAGCTGGAAGCCCGGCTGCTGGAATTGGAAAAGCACGGCTCGGAGCCGGACAACTAGATGGGCAAGCGCATCTGCATCTGCGTGAACCGGGTCCCGTTCGCCTACGGCGGCGCCGAGATGCTGGTCGAGTCCCTTCGGGACGAGCTGGTGGCGCGCGGCCACGAGGTCGAGGTCGTCGGCCTCCCCTTCGCCTGGGGCACGCGCACGCAGCTCCTCAAAAGCGCCATGGCCTGGCGGCTGATCGATCTCACCTCGGCCGGCAGTACCGGCGGGAGGCGGATCGACCTGGTCATCGCGACGCGCTTCCCGTCCTACGTGGTGAAGCATCCGAACAAGGTGGTCTGGCTCATCCACCAGATGCGGCAGGTCTACGATCTCCTGGGGACGAGCTACAGCGACTTCCGGGAGGACGACCCGCGCGACCGCTCGGTGATCGACATGGTGCGGGCCATGGACCGGCGGACGCTCTCCGAGGCGCGTGGAATCTTCACGATCTCGGGCAACGTGGCGGCGCGGCTGAAGCGCTTCAACGACCTGCCGGCGCAGGTGCTCTATCCGCCGCCGCGGCTCGACCGGCTCTACCGGCCGGGCGAGCTGGGGGATTACGTCTTCTCGGTGGGCCGGCTCGACCGGCTGAAGCGCTTCGACCTGCTGGTGAAGGCGATGAAGCACATGGAGACGCCGGTCCGCTGCCGCATCGCGGGCACCGGCCCGGAGCGCGAGAGCCTGGAAGCCCTGATCGATCGTCTCGGATTGAGGGAGAAGGTCGAGCTTCTCGGCTGGGTGGAGGATCGCGAGGCCGTCGATCTCTACGCCAACAGCCTGGCGGTCTTCTACGCGCCCTACGACGAGGATTACGGCTACGTGACCGTCGAAGGCTTCAAGTGCGCGAAGCCGGTGATCACGGCTTCCGACTCGGGCGGAGTCCTGGAGTTCGTGGAAGACGGCCGCAACGGCTTCGTCTGTCCCCCCGACGCGCCGCGGGAGATCGCGGCGAAGATCGACGCGCTCTACAGAGATCGCGAGCTCGCCCGCAAGCTGGGCGAGGCCGGCATGAAGAAGGTCGCGGGGATCGGGTGGGACGAGGTCGTGGCGCGGCTGGTGGGGGAGTGAGCTTCAAGCCGCGAAACGGATGATCTCAAGCTCCGCTTGGACGTTGGCCCTGGCCAGGATCTCATCCACCCGCTCCATGACAGCATCTTCCAGCAGGTACTCGCTGCAGCCGCTGCACTGGAGGACGGGGAGGTTCTTGAGGATGACGATCGTAGTCTCGTTCAGCTTGAACGGAAGGTCCGTCACCATGGAAACCAGCTCAGATCCGCAGACGTGACACCTCATGGGCGAGACCTCCTCTTCCTGAGATTATCCTCCCATTCTTCTTTAGAGCTCTCACAAAACCCGGCCCGACGGGCCGGCAGAACCAGCCCAGGGCTGAGGCCGGAGGCCGATGCCCTGGGAAACAGGCCAAATCTTCATGCGGCCTGAAGGGCCGCGAGAACCTGGAAACAGCCGAGCAGCGAGCAGAGCTCTCG
>JBJMGZ010000250.1:0-4161 GCA_045807605.1 Thermoanaerobaculia bacterium
CGTCCCGCCGGCATGTCCGGAGAAATTGGCGGAACGCCGGCAATTGTCGACGTCCCCGCAAGAAGGCCGGGCCTTCGGCCCAATGTCTTGAGAATGCCGGCGGGACGCCAGCGGTCCCAGGGAAAACGCGCCGCACTCACGGTATTGGCGATCCGGCAATTCAGACGTGACAGAGCGCTAGTTTCACCGCATCTACAAGTGTCCCATCTGTAGAGGGCGGGGGCTCCCTCTCCCGCGCAGCGGGGGAGGGCTGGGGAGGGGGTCTTCACCGAGCCTGGTCACCGCAGAAGGCCCCTCCTCGATCCTCCCCCGCAGTGAGGCTTTGAGGTGCAGCAGCCGAGCCTCGTCGAGCAGATCTCCCGGGCAACCTGCGCCAGCCTGCCACTCTTCGTCCGAGAGCTCGAAGGACCGCCTGGCTGCGTCGAGGTCACCCTGCACCCGCTGAGCGTTTCCAAGAAATCCCAGCGCGTAGCCTCGGGACCTGGACCGCCGCGCCTTGTCTCCCGGGATCCGCTCCGCCACCTCCAGTGCCTCCTGAGCCAGCTCGAGGGCGGAGGCGGCGCTGTCTGACGCCGGGCCCTCGTGCGGGTACTTCCGGATCCTCTCCCAGAGCTCCACCGCCCTGGCCCGGTCCTCGGGGAGCGGATGGCCTTCGGCCGAGGCGGCGGAGAGCACCCGCTCCGACATCGGCTCCAGGCCGGACAGAAGAGCGACCGCGTCCGTCAGGCGGCTCACGGCGCTGCCGGCCTCCGCCGCCAGGCTCGCGACCTGGGCGCGCAACGGATCGGCGGTCCCGAGCGAGGGCCGGCACTTGGGCGTGAGCCGCAGCGCGACGCAGAGCTCGTCGGCCCGATCCAGGGCGGCCAGGCCGTAGTCGAGGGCGTCCAGGAGGCGGAACAGGGTCGCAAGGTCCGGGATCTTCTTGCCAGACTCGTACTCCGAGAGGGAGCCGCGGTTGACGCGCGCCTTGCGCGCCAGTTGGGACTGGGTCAGGTCCCGCGATTCCCTCAGGATGGCCAGCCTCCTTCCCAGGTCCTTCCCCAGGTCCGACGCGTTCGCTCCTCTCATCTCTCCTCCATTTCAGGTCAGCGGTCCACATAGTTTCGTACAGAGTGAACTTTCTCTACAAGAGCGGGGTGCGCGCCGGGGTCGGAGAGGGAGCCGGGGGCGCCTCCGGCGTCCATTCGATTCCTCAGCAGGAATCACCGTTTCCCCGGAGTGGATCAAATGCGATGCTTCCCCGGCAGGGACGGCTCGCCCGGCCGCGACGGTCCGGGGTGGACGCCGTTCCGGAAAGGGCCGTCCTCATGCCTCCGATCCGCCGTTGGCTCGCGCTGTCGCTTCTCCTCCTGACCCTGGCCCCCGCGCTCTCCTGGGCCGGGCCGCGCAGGCCGGAGCCGCGGGAGGAAGCCGTGATGGGCAGGCTCCTGCCCACGCTGTGGAGCTTCGTGAAGGCCCTATGGGAGGAAAGCGGGAGCTCGCTGGACCCGGACGGCCAGCCGCGGCCAAACGAGGGGAGCAGCCTCGACCCGAGCGGCAGCACGACGGACACGGGCTCCGATCTCGACCCGGACGGCTAGGCGCCGGTTTCCCTCGGGAAGACAGAGCTTCGGCAGTGGGCTGACAAACGCGGGGTGAAGGGGGGCGGCCTCGACGCGGGGCCGGCGCTTCGGGAAGACTGCCGCTCGATGAGCGACATCCCCGACCTCGACCGCGCCCCCTACTCCGAAGGCCTGCGCCGCGCGCTCTACGACGCCGTGCGCCAGCTCCAGCTCCCGGAGCACTCCGAGCCGATCCTCTTCCATGCCTGGGGCCGCTGGTTCGCGGTCTGGGAAGACCATGGCGAGGACCACCGCCACCTCCCGCTCCCCCGCCGGTGGGAGGTGGTGCGCATCCAGTCCGATCCCTCCCGGCCGGAAGGGATCATGCTCCATGAGGTCTAGCCGCCTCACGGTCGAGCGCGCGGGCGTGCTCACCCTCTCCGCCGAGATCTGCGACGCGGCGGGGCTCCGGCCGGGAGACATCCTCGCCGTGAAGACGCTCGACGACTCCTTCGTCCTGGAGGTCTACCGGGAGCTGCTCACCTGCGGCTGGGAGGAGTACATGGGTGCCGCGGCCTTCCGCGGCCTCGTGACCCACTTCCTGAGCCGCCCC
This sequence comes from Thermoanaerobaculia bacterium, assembly GCA_045807605.1. GTDB lineage: Bacteria > Acidobacteriota > Thermoanaerobaculia > Multivoradales > UBA5704 > DATMER01. The sequence continues at coordinate 2,155 of JBJMGZ010000250.1, forward strand.
ATCACAGCGCTGGAGCCCGGCGGCCACGTGCGCATCCCCGAAGAGGTGTGCCCCCTTCCCGCGGGGAGCGTGGTGAGCGTGTTCACCGAGCACTCGCTGCAAGTCTTCGTGGAATGAGGGAATGCCGCCCCCCTCCCGGGGCGTTGTCCTCCATGGCGGCTCTCTCCTCCCCGGCCTGGTCCGGGCAAGGTACTCATCCGTAGCGACTTGCAGCAATTGGCCGGGTAGCTTATACTCCACCGGCCAGCTTGCCCTGACCGGAAACGGTCGGTAAGGAGTGGGCCCGTGCCCACTTTTTTTGTTGGCGCCGACTCGATTCGAGACAGAAGGGACGACGACGAGAACGATGACGCAGACCACCAGCCGGATCGCCGAGCTCCAACCCGAGCTCGAGCAGATCGCCGCAGCCAACGGCTGCGAGCTGGTGCACGTCGAGCTCAAGGGCGGAGTCCTCCGCCTCATCCTCGACAAGCCTGAAGGGGTCACTCTCGCCGACTGCGAGGTGGTCGCCAAACAGTCGTCGGCCTACCTCGACGTGGCCGACTTCGGCAAGAGCCGGTACGTCCTGGAGGTCTCCTCCCCCGGTCTCGACCGGGAGCTGTACAAGCCGGCGGACGTCGAGCGGTTCCTCGGCAAGCTCGCCCGCGTGGCGATCGTCGATCCGGAGAACGGCAAGAAGAGGACCGTGATCGGACGCCTGCAGGAGCTGCAGCCTGCGGAATCCATTGGGGATGCGAAAGTGGTTGTGACCGACGACAAGACCGGCGAGCGGACCGAGGTCCTGTGGAAGGACGTCCGGAACGCCCGCCTCGAGATCGAGCTCTAGGGAACAGGGAAGAAGAAGCCATGCCTCAAGCACAGACGGCGGACATCAATTTCAACGAGATCCTGCGCCAGGTCGCGCGCGAGAAGGACATCGACCTGGAGCGCTGGATCGCGGCGCTCGAAGATGCGATGGCGTCCGCGGCCAAGAAGCAGCACCGGATCAAGGAGCCCGTGCGCGCCCATCTCGACCGCGAGACGGGCAAGTTCGACGCCTTCATCGTCAAGAAGGTCGTCGAGGAGGTCGAGGATCCCCTGGCCGAGTGGACGGTCGAGGAGGCCATCGATCACAAGCCCGACGCCAAGGTCGGCGACGAGATCCACTTCCCCATCTCGACCGAGGGTCTCGGCCGCATCGCCGCCCAGTCGGCCAAGCAGGTGCTCTACCAGCGCGTCCGCGAGGCCGAGCGCGAGAACGTCTACAACGAGTTCATCGACCGCGTGGGCGAGGTCTTGAACGGCACGGTCAAGCGCTTCGAGCGCGGCGACATCATCGTCGACCTCGGCCGCACCGAGGCCGTGGTGCCGCGCCAGGAGCAGGCCCGCCACGAGCGCTACAGCCAGGGCGAGCGCATCCGCGCCGTGATCGTCGACGTGCACAAGCAGCCCAAGGGGCCGCAGATCGTGCTCTCGCGCACCGATCCGCGCCTGCTGGTCAAGCTGTTCGAGACCGAGGTGCCGGAGATCTACGACGGCACGGTGGTGATCAAGAACGCGGTCCGCGCCCCCGGCGAGCGCGCCAAGGTGGCGGTCTACAGCCGCGAGCGCGACGTCGACCCGGTCGGCGCCTGCGTCGGCATGAAGGGCTCGCGCGTGCAGTCCATCATCCGCGAGCTGCGCGGCGAGAAGATCGACATCATCGAGTACAGCGACGACCTCGTGACCTTCGCCCAGAGCGCGCTCGCGCCGGCCAAGATCACCCGCGTGTCCGTGACGCATCACGGGGAGGTGCCGCACCTCGACGTGATCGTCGAGGACGAGCAGCTCTCCCTCGCCATCGGCAAGCGCGGGCAGAACGTGCGCCTCGCCTCCGAGCTGATCGGCAGCCGCATCGATATCAAGAGCGAGAGCGACGTCAAGGACGAGGTCGCCGACGCGCTCGCCCGCATGCTCCAGAGCGCCCTCGGCGGCGGCGACGCCGCCGTGAACGAGATGAGCGTGGCCGCCGCGCCCGGCGTGGACGCC
>JBJMGZ010000251.1:0-8114 GCA_045807605.1 Thermoanaerobaculia bacterium
TCAGGACCGAGAAGACCACATAGTCCAGCAGGTTGCTGTAGAGGTTCCCATATTGGGCGTTCCCCGCGGCGTCGAGGAGCGGCGCCCCGGCCTCGTCGCGCAGGCGGGTGCGCGGCAGCACCAGGAACGCGGCCCACACGCACTGCAGGATCAGCCCCCACGCCGGCACGCGCCGCTCATTGAGGCGGCCGGTGGAGCGGAAGAACAGGCCGTCCTTCGCCATCGCGTAGTAGACCCGCGCGCCGGCCAGGATCAGCCCGTTGTTGCAGCCGAAGGTCGAGATGATGATGGCCACCGCCATGATGCTCGCCCCGGCCCCGCCGAAGATCACCGAGAGCGCCGCCGTGGCCACCCGGTCGTCCGGCGCCGTCTTGATCGCTTCGAGCGGCAGGGTGCAGAGATAGGCGACGTTGGCGAGGACGTAGAGGCCGATCACCAGCATCGTGCCGTAGGCGAGCGACAGGGGGACGTTGCGCTTCGGGTTTTTGACCTCGCCGGCGGTGAAGGTGATGTTGTTCCAGGCGTCCGAGGAGAAGAGCGAGCCCACCTGGGCGACGCAGAAGGCGATGAACAGGCCGAAGGCGCCGGCCGTGGCCAGGGCGACCGGCGCGGACGAGATCCCGGGCTCGATCGGGACGGTGTTGCGCGGCGTCCAGAGGTCGCCGAAGTTGGCGGCGATCGCCCCGGCGTTGCGCCCCACCAGGATCCCCAGCAGGATCAGGACGAGGAGCGACAGCGTCTTGGCCGAGGTGAAGGTGTTCTGGATCATCTTGCCCAGCCGGATGCCGCGCGTGTTGAGCCAGGTCAGGAAGACGATCAGCAGGACCCCCACGAGCTGCTGCACGGAGAGGCTGAGCGCATAGCTGCTCCCCAGGTTGATCGGCGGGATGATCCAGGTGGTGGGCGAGATCGCCGGGAACAGCACCCCGAGGAAGCGGGCGAAGCCGACGGCCACGGCGGCGATGGTGCCGGTCTGGATGACCAGGAAGAGCGTCCAGCCGTAGAGGAAGCCCCAGAGCGGCGAGTAGGCCTCGCGCAGATAGACGTACTGGCCGCCCGCCTTGGGCATCATGGAGGCCAGCTCGCCGTAGGACAGGGCGGCGGCGATGGTGAGCAGGCCCGTGACCACCCAGACCATGAGCAGCCATCCGCCGGAGCCCACCTGGCGGGAGATCTCGGCCGGCACGATGAAGATGCCCGACCCGATCATCGAGCCGGCGACGATCATGGTCGAGTCCACGAAGCCCAGCTCGCGGACGAATCCGGTCGTCTCCTCCTCGGTGCGCCTCGGGGTCGCGGCTAGCGTTTCCGACATGAAGCCTCCCTGGTAAGAGTGCTACATCCTACAGGTAGCAGGCTGTCGCTGTCACCCGGAACCCGCCACCCGCCTTCCCCCCACTGTAGAGACGCCCCGCGGGGCGTCTCCGCAGGGCGTCTCCGCAGGGCGTCTCCGCAGCGGGGGCATCCTTCCAGAGACCACAGCCGCCCAGCGGTTCATCCTGGGAGGCCTCTCCGGAGGAGACGCCCCACGGGGCGTCTCTACAGCGGGGGGATGGATCGTGGGTATGTCTACTTGCGGGCCACCACCGCGCAGGACTCCCCCAGCGGCCGCGGCGGGCTGACCCAGTTGCCCTGGGCGTAGTCGATCCCGACCGTGCGCAGCCGCTCGATCACGGCGTAGCTGGTCACGGCCTCGGCCACGGTGGAGAGTCCCATCACGTGCCCCACCTGGTTGATCGACTCGACCATGGCGCGGTCGAGCGGGTCGGTGACGATGTCCTTGATGAACTTGCCGTCGATCTTCAGGAAGCTCACGGGCAGGTCCTTGAGATAGCTGTAGGACGACATGCCGCTGCCGAAGTCGTCGAGGGCGAAGCGCACTCCGCGCCGTGCGAGCCGGGCCAGCAGCTTCTCGGCCTGGGCGAAGTTCTCGATCGCCGCGGTCTCGGTGATCTCGAAGCAGATCTTCGGGCCGGGCACGCCCGAAGCGTCCAGCTCCTCCTCCAGGAAGTCGAGAAAGCCCTCGTCCCCGATCGACACGGCCGACAGGTTGATCGAGCACAGGTGGAGGAGGTCGAGAAACGGCGGCGGCTGGGTGCGCAGGGTCCGCATGCACTCGCGGATCACCCAGCGGTCGATGCTGCGCATCAGGCCGTAGCGCTCGGCCGCGCGGATGAAATCGCTCGGCAGGTGGATGCGGCCGTCCTCCTCCACCATGCGCAGCAGCACCTCGAAGTAGATGCCGCGGGACGCCGCCTGCGACAGCGGCAGGATGCTCTGGGAGAACAGGCAGAAGCGGTTCTGCTCCAGCGTCTCCTGGATGCGCACCACCCAGTTCATCTCCCCCTGGCGGCGGATGAACGCGGCGTCGTCCTCCTGGTAGACCTGGATGCGGTTGCGCCCCTTCTCCTTGGCCACGTAGCAGGCGTGGTCCGCGGCCGAGAGCAGGTGCGCGACCGTCTTGAACTCGCGGCTGATGGGGACGAGCCCGAGGCTCGCGCCGATCGTGAAGGTCTTCTCGCGCCAGGTGAAGCGGTAGGCCTGGAGCGCGCGGTGGAACTGCGCCACCTGGCGCTCGGCTTCGACCAGCGTGCGCCGCGGCATGAGCACGGCGAACTCGTCGCCGCCGAGCCGCGCCACCAGGTCGATCTCGCGCATGTTGTCCTGGAGCAGCGCCGTGATCCGGCAGAGGAGCTCGTCGCCGGCCAGGTGGCCGCAGGTGTCGTTGACCAGCTTGAACTGGTCGAGGTCGAGATAGCACAGGGCGTGGGTGGAGCCGAGCTCCCGGCTCTCCTCCAGCGCGCGCTGGAGATGGCCGTCGAAGGCTTGGCGGTTGAGCAGGCCGGTCAGGTCGTCGTGCGTGGCCTGGTGGGCGAGCTGGAGGGCCAGCAGGCGCTTGTCGCTCACGTCCTGGAAGACGATCACGGTGCCGACGATGCGGCCGTCGGCGTGGCGGATCGGGGCGCAGGTGCTCTCGACCGCGTAGCGCCGGCCGTCGCGGCGCTCCAGCGTGATGCGCTCGGCCAGGCGGAGGTTGAGCCCCTCCTCCAGGCAGCGGTCGACCAGCGACTCGATCGCGCGCCCGCTCGCCTCCTCGATCAGGCGGAAGATCTCGGACAGCGGCCGGCCGAGCGCCTCGTCCCGCGTCCAGCCCGTGAGCTTCTCGGCCACCGGGTTCATGTACTTGACGCGGCCGTCGCCGTCGGTGGCGAGCACGCCGTCGCCGATCGAGGCGAGCGTGACCTGGGCCAGCTCCTTCTCGTCGAACAGCTCGGACATCTGCCGCTCGTAGGCGCGGGTGGTCTGCGACAGCAGGTTCCTCAGGATCGCGTTGTCGAGCTCTTGCGGTTCCATCAGGCGCGCTCCTCGGAGAGCAGGACGAGAATGGCGGTCTGGTTGTAGAAGGCCAGGCCGCCGCGGGGGGTGGGGCCGATCTCGCCGAACGTGAAGAAGCCGGAGAGGGCGGCGCCGCCCAGGGCACGGTGGATGCTGGAGACCTCGTCCGGGGCCATCTCGCCCAGCACGAGCTCGCGGCCGACGCAGGAGTAGAGGATGGCGGCCTCCGGCGCCTGGCCCGCGGTGAGCTGCGAGGCGGTATCCACGAGCGACCGGTCGTTGCCCATGCCGAGGCGGACGCGGTCCCCGGTGTGCACGCTCCCCCAGTAGGTCACGGCGCCGGGCGGATCGTCGAAGGCGCGCATGCTGCGGTAGAGCCCCTGGCGCTCGGGCGCCGGGCCCTCGATGATCAGGGGGAAGCGCCAGGCGGAGTCGGGCATCGGCGCGAGCTCGCCGCCGGCCGTGCCTCCGATGGTGAAGAAGCGGCGGTACCACTCGACCGCGGCCTCGCCGTCGATCTCGTGGACGACGTTGCCCGCGGCGCGGGTCACCGTGTAGACCGGGCTCGCCGGGCTCCAGCCGCGCACCACCTCGATGCGCATCGCGACGCCGCGGAAGGCCACGACCAGGCAGGCGGCGTCATGGATCCGCTCCTGGAAGAACACCCGGGCGCCGACGCGGGTGACCGGCAGCTCCTGCGACGCGAGGCCGCCGGCTACGAGAGGGGTCCTCTCCAGGCCGCCCCTCAGCCCGTTCAGAAAGGGCTCGGCCGGGAAGCGCAGGCCGTCCACGATCATCAGAGCGCCGTCCGACGCCGACAGCCGGCGCGCGAGGTCCTCCACGACGGCGGCGTCCGGCGGATCCTCGTGGGTTCCGGAGACCACCTCGATCATGGCGTTGTGCCCCGGATCGTCGAACCAGAAGAGCTGCAGGCTGCCGCGGGTGGTCATGTCGCGGTCGGCGAACTGGGTGACCGCCTCGCAGCCGAAGCGCAGGCTCGCGGGCCAGGCCGCGGCCAGGCAGGCCAGGGTGCCGGAGAGGCGCTCGTCGGGAGGCAGGAAGCCGAGCACGAGGTCGGGAGCCCGGCCGGCCTCCTCCGCGGCGGCGTGGAGCATCTCCCGAGGCAGGTCTCCTTCGGGGAGGTGGAGGGTTCGGCTACGCATGCCGGTCAATCCAGCGAGGCTTCCCGGTACTCCCCGTAGACCTGCCGGAGCGCGTCGGCGATCTCGCCCAGGGTGACCTCGGCGCGGACGCAGTCGAGGATCGGCGGCATCAGGTTGCGGTCCTCGCCGGCCGCGGCGGTCAGCTCTTGGAGCGCGGCCCCGGCGCGGGCGGCGTCGCGGCGGCCGCGCAGGGCGCGCAGGCGCTCGACCTGGTCGCGCTCGACCGCCGGATCGATCCGCAGGAGCTCGGTGTCCACCTCCTTATCGGCGGCGCTCGCCGCGAAGGTGTTGACCCCCACCACCTTCTGCCGGCCCTCCTCGATTGCGAGCTGGTAGCGGTAGGCGGCGTCGGCGATCTCCCTCTGCTGGAAGCCCTGCTCCAGGGCGGCGAGGGCGCCGCCCATCTCCTCCATCCGATGAATGTAGTCGCGCGCCCGCTGGACGATCTCCTCGGTCCAGGCTTCGACGACGTAGGAGCCGCCCAGCGGATCGGCCACGTCGGCCACGCCGCTCTCGTGGGCCACGACCTGCTGGGTGCGGAGCGCCAGCCGGGCCGCCTCCTCGGTGGGGAGGCCCAGGGCCTCGTCGAGCGAGTTGGTGTGGAGCGACTGCGTGCCGCCGCAGACCGCGGCGAGCGCCTGGATGGCCACCCGCACCACGTTGTTCATCGGCTGCTGGGCGGTGAGCGTCGAGCCCGCGGTCTGCGTGTGGAAGCGCATCCAGAGCGAGCGCGGGTCCCGCGGCGCGAAGCGCTCCCGGACGAGCTCGGCCCACAGCCGCCGGGCGGCGCGGAACTTGGCCACCTCCTCCAGGAAGTTGTTGTGGGCATTGAAGAAAAACGAGATCCGCGGCGCGAACTCGTCGATGCCGAGCCCGCGGGCCAGGGCCGCTTCGACATAGGCGAGCCCATGGGCGAGCGTGAACGCCACCTCCTGGACCGCCGTGCTCCCCGCCTCCCGCATGTGATAGCCGGAGATCGAGATCGTGTTCCACTTCGGCACCCGCTCGGCGCAGAACGCGATGACGTCGGTCACCAGCTTGAGCGACGGCCTGGGCGGGTAGATGTAGGTGCCGCGCGCTGCGTACTCCTTGAGGATGTCGTTCTGGACCGTGCCGCCCACCTTCTCCCAGGAGACCCCCTGCTCCTCCGCGACCGCGAGGTAGAGGGAGAGGAGGATCGCCGCGGTGGCGTTGATCGTCATCGAGGTGGTGACCTTGTCGAGCGGGATGCCGTCGAAGAGCCGGCGCATGTCCTCGATCGACGAGATCGCGACCCCCACCCGGCCGACCTCGCCGAGGGCCACGGGATGGTCGGAGTCGTAGCCGATCTGGGTGGGCAGGTCGAAAGCCACCGAAAGCCCGGTGGTCCCCTGGGCGAGCAGGTACCGGTAGCGCCGGTTGGACTCCTCGGCGCTGGCATAGCCGGCATACTGGCGCATGGTCCAGTGCCGCTTGCGGTACATGTCCGGGTAGAGCCCGCGGGCATAGGGGTACTCGCCCGGATCGCCCACCTTCTCCGCGTAGGGGATCCCCGCCACGTCCTCCGGCCGGTAGAACCGCGGGATCGGGATCCCGGACGTGGTCTCGCGGGTGTCGGCGTCTGGCGGGGCGGCGGGCGGGGGCGCGGCGGGCGTCTCGGTGGCCATGGGGGGATTGTATCGAGAGGGGAGCCTCACGTCCCAAGTTTCTCGAGCCGGGCCAGCCATGCGGCGAAGTGAGGACATCTGTCCCGGATCACGTTCAGGCCGATCAGCTCCGCCACTTGTGGGCCCACGGCGGACTTTGCATCTTCGTAGTCGGGAATCTCTGCAATGATTCTCTTGCTCGGCGCGGAGTCCTGCCCGTCGTCAATCAATTCAGGCGTGGCGTAGCTGTCGGCGATCGCCTTGAGTGCGGCAATCTGCTTGTCGTGCCGGTCGTAGAAGTATCCGAACCAGGTCGGATCAGAAAAAAGGTACGCTTCGTACTCGTGCAACTGGATATAGGGTACGAACCTGTCATCGCTGATATCGTTGGCAAAGGCTCCCTCAAGTGCCTGCACTACCCCTGCGCCCGCGAGGTGCGGCTTGAGCACCGTGTCGGCGAACGTGAGCTCGGTCTGCCCTTCAGCGAACAGGTAGAGGCGCGGCACCTAATGCGGCCCTCCGCCGATGACATTCTTCTCCCAAACTTCGCCCAGGCTGTATTCTTCGAGCCATGACTCCAGCTCTGCTGCATCGAGACGTGTGAGCTGCGATTCTTCGCCTTCGCGTTTCACGACCACGACATCCTCAGAGTCAAAGTTGTCGAGGAAAGAGCTAGACTGGGTGCTGATCAGCACTTGCGAGTGATGTGACGCCTTCTTGAATAGCGACGCGATCACGTTGAGAGCAAATGGATGCAGCCCCAGTTCCGGCTCGTCGACGATGATCAGCTCCGGCAGCTCGTCTTCTGCCTGCATGAGTAAAGCCACAAGGCACATGGCTCGCAGAGTTCCGTCCGAGAGCTGGTGCGGGCCGAACACCTGATCCGACCCCTTATTGCGCCAGTTCAAAATAATTCCCTTCTTGTTCGGCTCCGCCGGCTCAAGGTCGAAGTCATCGAAGAACGGCGCGATGAGGCGGATGGTCGAGACAATGCGCTTGTAGACCGCTCCCCCGTTCTGTTCCCGGAGGCGAAACAGGAAAGCTGCCAAGTTCCCGGCATCGGGCATCAACCAGCGATTGTCGCCGATGTAGCCATACTGGCGAGCTCGTGCGGTCGGCGACGTATCGTGGAAGTGGTACACTCGGCACTGGTTCAGCAGGTGGCGGAAAACCCTTGCGGTCGGCTCTCCCTTCTCGGCCTCCAAACCGACTCGGGTCTCTTCATGCCCCGCCCCTAAGGGAACCAGCTTCGGCTGCGTGAAACCCTTCATGAGGAAGCTCAGAGTTTCCTCGGCGAAGACCAGCGTGTCACCGGCTGCGTGAAACAGGCGCATGGCATAGGTGTCGACGCCGTTGGCCACCTCGAACTCCAGCCATGCCTCGATCTGAGGTGTCACCTTGGGGCCGAAGTGCAGAAGGGACTGTGCACGTCCCGAGGTGCCGATGTACTGCTGGAGCCGCCCCGCCATCATTTCGTTGAGCATTTTGAAGAACGAGACAAGATTGCTCTTGCCGGCCCCGTTCGCTCCGATGAGGACGTTCAGGGGACGCATCTCAAGGTCCATTGCCTTGATGGACTTGAAGCCCTTGAGGGCCATTCGTCGCAACATCAGAACCCCTTCCAAGGCGGCTTCGGTGACCTCTTCCACGCTGGAGGTAACCTCCTGCGGCACCGCGCATCCATTGCAGAGGTTATCACCGGTCGGTTGTTCTCGGATTCCTCGGCGAGGACAGAGTCAACGGGCGTAGCGAAGGCGGTTCCAGCGATGATCCATGCTCTCAACGCACCTTGAGGAGTCGCAGGCCGTTGAAGATGACCAGCAGCGAGGCCCCCATGTCGGCGGCGATGGCCGCCCAGAGGGAGGCGAAGCCGGCAAAGGTGAGGACGACGAAGACCGCCTTGACCAGGAGCGAGAAGGCGATGTTCTGCCGGATCACCCGGAGCGTCCGGCGCGAGTGCCGGATGAGCCACGGCAGCTTCGCCAAATCG